>JAAUOQ010000402.1 GCA_012034795.1 Leptolyngbyaceae cyanobacterium CRU_2_3 | reverse complement strand
GGCTGATCCAATAGCAAGCCATCCCGCACCCACAGCACTTTTTGGTTAATTTGAGATTCTACTCTCTGAAGTTGGTGCCAGTGAGCGACGTAGTCACTCTGTGGGTAAACACCACCAGCCTGTAACTGACTCCACCCCAAGAGTTCCAGCCATAACAGAGCCAATAATAGTAGTCCTAGCAACGCCCCTGTTGCCAAGCTTGGAAAACCGTATAGCCCCAGCAACTTTCCTCGATAACGTCCTCTATCAGTCCGTCTATTTCGTCCGAGTAATCTGCTGATCGTTTCTGCCAATCTCATAACTACCAGCGAAATTGTATTTTTAGCGAAATTGTATTTTTCTTGAAACGCTACACCCTGTTTTAGACACCCATGCCAAGTCTTAATACCGCTCTGCTTTTATACTGTATTTCATAGAATGGGACATGTCTAAACACTGATACAGTTTAATGTTGGTTTGGCAATGTAGCTAATCTTCTGCCAAGCTTAATTTGACAGTTGCAGTATGAGGCGGTTGATCCATCAATGGGTTAATCCATCAATGGTAGTCCATCAATGGGTTAATCCATCAATAGCGATGCTTGCACCCAGTCGCTCATCCACCCTGCAACCCATCTACCCTTAACCTGTTTCCTGACACACTATCAGCCACAAGCACCTCTATCGAGAACCTTAATTTTTTACTGGGTATGAATCTTAGCCAGTCTTCCAAGGGAGATATCTTGATTGTGGATGACACTCCTGACAACCTACGCCTGCTGTCTACTATGCTGACTGCACAGGGCTATGAAGTCCGCAGCGTCAAAAGTGGATCAGCCGCACTCATGGGCATCCAGGGGCAACCCCCCGATCTGCTGCTGCTGGATATTACCATGCCTGGCATCAACGGCTATGAAGTTTGTCAGCAATTGAAGTCTTACCCTAGTACCAGAGACATCCCTGTAATTTTCATGAGCGTTCTCAACGAGGCCTTTGATAAAGTCAAAGCCTTTGCTATTGGCGGCGTAGACTACATCAGTAAACCCTTTCAGGTTGAAGAGGTGCTGGTGCGAGTCGAAAATCAACTGACTCTGCGCCGACTCCAGATCCAATTACAAGAGCGTAACCATCAATTGCAAGCCGCAGATGCTGAATTGCGCCGAGCGCTTGATCAGGAGCGATCGCTCAACCAACGAATTGAAGAGCTTGCCACCCTAGAAGAGCGCAACCGAATTGCCAGGGATATTCACGATTCTTTGGGACATGCCCTGGTTGCGCTCAACATTCAAATGGAGACTGCACTTACCCTTGGCAAGATGCACCTGACAAAGCCTACGGTTTTTTGAAAGAGGCTAAGCAGCTTGGCACACAAGCGTTACAAGCGGTGCGCGAATCAGTTTCTGGGATGCGCTCCACCCCACTGCAAGGTCAGCTTTTGGAAGGAGCGATCGCCATCTTAACTCAAGAATTTCACCACACTACAGGCATCCAACCTTACTGCCAAATTCAACTCAGCTTTCCTTTGTCCAACCCGTCCAGTACAGTGGTTTATCGGGTCATCCAGGAGGGGTTGACTAACATCTGTAAACATGCAAACGCTACAGCAGTCTGCATCCAGATCCAATCTAATGCTGCTGCCGTATCCTTGATACTGCAAGATAATGGCAATGGGTTTCGAGTCAATGAAAAACCATCAGGTTTTGGACTTCAGGGAATGCGAGAAAGAATCCTTGGCTTAGGAGGGCAGCTAGAAATTGTCAGTGAACCGGGGGCAGGATGCTGGATTAGGGCAGTGTTGCCTCGGAGTTAGTCAAGGGGGGCTAAGGGATGATTCGCATTGTAGTTGTGGAAGATCAGGAAATTGTTCGGCGGGGCTTAAAAACCTTACTAGAAATCAAGCTCGATCTAGAAGTCGTAGGAGAAGCAGAAAATGGGCAACAGGCGATCGCACTTCTGGAAAATCTCCACGCGATCGCGGCACCACCTGACGTTGTGCTGATGGATATTTGGATGCCAATTATGGATGGCGTCACTGCAACCCAACAAATTTGCCAACAGTTTCCCCATACCAAAATATTGGTGTTGACCACGTTCGATGATGCCAAATATGTAGCAGAAGCCTTGCGGTTTGGCGCAAAAGGCTACTTACTGAAAGACACGCCCTCTGAAGACCTAGCTGACGCCATTCGCTCGATCCAGCGGGGCTATACTCAATTTGGGCCAGGCATCCTAGAAAAAATGATGGCAGTGCCAGCGTACCCCTCCCAGCCCTCAGAATTGCCACCTGGACTTCTAGAACTGACCGCTCGCGAACGAGAAGTACTCCAGATGATTGCCACAGGTGCCAGTAATCGAGAAATTGCCCAAGCTCTGTTTATTTCAGACGGAACCGTCCGAAACCACATCTCCCATATCTTAATGCGGCTAAATTTGCGCGATCGAACTCAAGCGGCGATCGTTGCCAACTCTTTTCTGTCTTGGCTAGAACATCCAACCTACCCTAACCCCTACTAGAAACCACAGTTGCCAAGTTATCCTTTCTGCGCCGAATCAAAGCCCTGCCAGATCACTTCATGGCTCAGCCTGAAATGTTGCGCTCGCTTCCTTCATGACTTGAGCATGACATTTGTCATGCTCAAGTCATGACATTTATTCGATGTGAGTTGCCCTACAAACTCGATATCTTAGATTCAATTCGATTGAAAATAGTCTGAACACAAGGTCGAATCATGTAAGTCACTTATTGCGAAGCACGTTAAGCCCCTAATCCCTTCGCTTTTAGTAATCCTCAAGTACCACAAGCCATCCTGAGCGCCCAGCGCCGGGATGGATTTTTAATTATTTCTACAGATTTTGTTGCATTGTGATAGCCCTAACATCTCTCGTCCATACTTTTGCCATGTAAATGTATTAGAGTATTTGTCACTCACAACGCTAGATTTATCTAATGGGAAAGACATGAGCATACAAAACTCTCAGGAAGCGTCGAATCCGCATCAAGACGCTGCTTCTCAGTACAAGCGCGATCGCCATTCTAGGACTAGGGGCTTGCTCCAGCCAAACCCAACCCACACAAACTTCAAACGCGGACAATCCTTCTCCCACCGAGACTAGCGCTAATGCTCCAAAAGCCCCTGTAGAACCTTGGGAAAAAATTGTTCAACACGGTGTGCAGATCTACAGTTTGGCCGGCTCTGAAAATTGGGAGAGGATCAATATTCGGCTCAAACAGCTTAAACAAGTCGATGCCCGCTTAACCCAAAATAGCAACTTTGCCAAGCTCAACAAGGCACCCTTGGAGGCTAGCATCCAGAGCCTTGAGCAGGCAGTCAACGCGAAAGATGCTCAAGCAACGATGCAAAGCACTAACGAAATGGTCGCTAAAGTCCTGGATTTAGCCGAGCAAGCAAACCCCTCAAGCTTGGTAGACACCATGAGATTGGGATATTATGCGCGCAAGCTAGAAATGGCGGCGATCGCCCAGAATTCTGACGAAGTAAGCACTTCAGCAAAAGCAATTCAGCAAACCTGGGAATCGAAAAAGTCCCAGTTACCAGAGGGCACAGGTAGTCCAGAAGTTGAGCAAGTTGATCATTGGTAGAGCAATTAAAGGCAACTCAATCTCTGGAAGACTACAAGCAACTGATGCCGGATCTGGTCAAAGCAGAGCGAGCGTTAGAAAAAAGCTTGAAGCTTCAACCAAACCCTGATTGCAGGTTTCCGTCACAGGTTGAGAAGTTCATCGGAAAATCTTATAATCCTTCAGACTAAGGTTTATTATGAGATTTCTTAGGCAGCCCCATCCATCCTGACTGCCAATTTTAACCTGCCAGTTTTCGTCAGACTATGAATCCCCCTCCAACTGCCCCAACCCTCCCGTTAGAAACCCCAACTGAGCAAGATTGGTCGCTGCTGTTACAGCAGATCCTCGATAGACAATCGCTTGACAGGAACCAAGCTGCCAGCCTAATGCAGGGTTGGCTAACAGAAACAATCTTGCCTGCAATGTCAGGTGCGATTCTGGCAGCAATTCAGTCTAAGGGGGTTTCAGCAAGCGAGTTGGCAGGCATGGCACAGGTGTTACAGTCTCAATCTCTTGCCAGCAAAATAGAGAAGACTGTTCTGCCGTCTCCTTTGATTGATACCTGCGGCACGGGTGGGGATGGAGCCTCTACGTTTAATATTTCTACCGCAGTGGCATTTGTAAGCGCAGCGGCTGGGATTTCAGTTGCGAAGCATGGGAATCGCTCGGTGTCGAGCCGTGTGGGTCTGCGGATGTTTTGGAGGCGCTGGGCGAGGATCCACAGGTGCGCGCAGTCCATTGTTGCTTTGGCATAGGC
>JAAUOQ010000401.1 GCA_012034795.1 Leptolyngbyaceae cyanobacterium CRU_2_3 | reverse complement strand
AAAGCAATTTCTCAAGTTCAATGGTACTAGAGAGACTTTGAGACGCTTTCAGGAGAGTATTCAGATCAAGAGACTCTAAAACCGTTCTGCCTGTTAAGGTTGAAGATTTTTGGGTGAAAGCGGCAACAGTCAACATTGTCTCAGTGGCATGGAGTGACGGGTGCTGTGTTTGCAGAATCGATGCCAACAGTTGCGGGTAGCGCTGCTCTAAATCCTCGACTTTGGCTTTTGCTCCCCAACGGCTGTAGGCATAGTAGGCATCTATCAGGTAGGTTTGGGCGATCGCTTCTTTACCCCAGCCCAAGTAAAACTTAGCCGCAAGTTCGTGAGCGATCGCTTCTTCATTCACGTATTCATTGTCTTGAGCCAGTTGAATAGCCCGATCGTAATGGGCGATCGCCTCTGCTTTGTTGCCTAGCACTCGATCGCGTTCTGCTGCCACCAGATCATATTTATGCTGAAAATTCATGGGTGCGATTGCGGCGCGAACTTTCAGTTGTTCCTGATTTTTGTCAACCTTCAAGAGAAATTGTGCCTGTTGAGCCGGTTCCACGGTGGGATAGGCTGCTAGCCGAGCCAAAGAATCGTAGTAGTAGAAGACAGGCACAGAGAACAGGCCTGCACCCCCTTTAAGGTATTGTTCTCCTTGATCGGCATAGCCCACTGCCGCAGACACAGCGTCAAACAAGTAGCTGAGAATTAACTTATTGAGAAAAAAGACATGAAGCGCCAACTCATCATTTTCTTGCAGTAGAGCAGGCAAAAGTGTCTCTTCATTACAGAATTTGCCTAGTAAGCAAGCCGGGCTTGGGCTATATTCAATTAAGTTCTCAGTTGCCTGCCCCACAATACTAGACCAACACGAAAAGTTCTGAATCGTTACAAAATCAGACTGATATATTTTTATCTCTTCTAGTAATTTTTCTAGATCCTCTTTCCCGCTTAAATGGGTATAGAGCAGCCTGAAAAATGTAGATACAAATACATGAACATAATCCCCAGTTTCCAATCCAATAGTATAGGCTTCTTTTAATAAATCGATGGTATTTTGAAGGGACTGTTTATTGTATTGATTAAATGCTGCTACCTTCAAAATCGTCATACTTTGAACAGATTTTGCAGCAAATTGATCAACAATTCTTAAAGCCAATTGTCCAAATTGATAGCCTTCTGCCAATTTGTTCAATACCGTATTCACGACGATCCCAAAATCAGCATACCCTGGTGCTGAAAGTGAGGCATTACCATACTCAAGCGACAATTTTACCTCTTCGCAAGCAATGATAGGAAAGAGAGTGGGTGCCGCTTGGTGCAACGAAGGCACAATACTGCTCATAATTTGCAGGGCAACCAAAGCTTGCTGATCCGTCATTAAAGGGAGATGTATTAAGTCTTGAATTTTGCGATCGGCCAATTTCGAGAACGTGTTTTCTACAGCTTGGCTAATATCTGAATCGGTGGCTGATTCAGGTAGGGTGATGCCAAGCGGTTGCAGAATTTCGCGTCCGATCGCGATCGCATGGAGTTGTTGCCCTTGTGCCTGACAAGCCTGAAGTTTGATTTCATAAACCTTCACTTTATCCCACAGAGTTTTTGCCCGTTGGATTACCCCTTGAATCAGCGCTTCCATCTGCTCAAATTCAGAGTTGAGAAAGGCAGCTTCGGCAGCCGCTTGATATAAATGTCGGGTCAGATCATAAGCATTGTCCCAGCCTTCTGTGCCCAAGATCTGAATGCCCTGATTTAAATAATTGAGGGCTGCACTATAAGCGGTTGATGCTTTAGCTTTGTAACCCGCATTTAAATTGAGTTGGGCCAGTTGTTGACGTGCCGTTGGCTGAGTGATGAGTACAGCACTGTAGTTTAACTGACTAACAATCTCAAAAATTCTTTCTGCTTGCTGGGCTGCTGGGATCTTCTGCAAGAGGAGTTGCCCAATTTTAAGATGAGTGACTTGTTTCTGATCCTCTGGAATCAGCGAGTAGGCAGATTGTTGGATGCGATCGTGCAGAAACTTATAGGTAGCATTGGCAGCAGAGGCGAGGGGAGAATCTGGCACAGAGCGATGTTCGGCAGGGGTAAAAAATTTGTAAACTTCGGTAGTGGGTAGAATGAAACCTTCCTGTAAGGCTGTCCAGAGTTGGTTGGCCACTGTTTCAGGCGGTTGCTCACTGACCATTGCCAATGTGCTCAAATCAAACTGAGCACCGATACAAGCTGCTAATTGCAACATAGATTGAGTTCCATCGGGCAACTTCTGAAGTTGAAGCGCCATAAACTCAACCACGTCATGGGTCAGTGCAGAGGTTCTAATTTGGGAGATGTCACATTGCCAATGCCCCATCGCATAGTCAAACGAGATCACTCCCTCTTGATAGAGCGCTTTGAGAAACTGGGTGGCAAAGAAGGGATTGCCCTGCGTTTTTGATAAACCAACTGATTTAATGGATGGGCAACCTCTGGTTTGCAATTGAGAGTGTCCAAAATCAATTGATTGAGGTGTGTGCTTTGCAAGGGAGCTAAGGTAATTCGGTTGATCACCACTCCAGTTTTTTGGATCTCATCCACCATTAGCATCAACGGATGAGTCAGCGAAACTTCGTTATTTCGATAGGCACCAATAACTAGCAGATGTCCTGTATCTTGCATCAACAATTGCAGTAGCTTCAGTGATGCCAAATCTGCCCATTGTAGATCATCTAGAAACAGCACCAGCGGATGCTCTGCGGTAGTAAATACCTGGACAAACTTCTGCATCAGCAGATTGAAACGACTTTGGGCAGCACTGCCTGATAGTTTAGGTGCGACAGGCTGGGCACCGATGATCTGTTCTAACTCAGTGATGACTTCAATGAGAACTTGCCCATTATCGCCCACTGCTGCCAAAATCCTGGTTTTCCAGGTTTGCAATTGAGTATCGGACTCAGCTAATAATTGCCTGATCAAATTGCGAAAAGCCTGCACAAATGCTGAAAAGGGAATATCGCGCTGGAATGGGTCGTACTTGCCCTTAATAAAGTAGCCTCGCTGTTGAATAATTGGCTTATGGACTTCATGGACTACAACCGTTTTGCCAATCCCAGAAAATCCTGCCACCAGCATCATTTCCGTGCTGCCCACGCTGACTCGTTGAAACGCATCCAGCAGTGTCTTGACTTCAGCTTGGCGACCATAGAGCTTTTCGGGAATGAGGAAGCGATCGCACAAATCTCGCTCTGCCAACTGGAAGGCGTCAATTCTACCGGACGCTTGCAACTGAGCCAGACAAATTTCTAAATCAGACTTCAGCCCCAACGCACTTTGATAGCGGTCTTCCGCATTCTTCGCCATCAACTTGCTAACAATCGCCGATAACCCTAGCGGCACTTGGGGATTCAGTTGAGCCACTGGAGTCGGCTGTTGAGCTAGATGGCAATACAGCAACTCCATGGGGTCATCTGCAACAAAGGGCAGCCGTCCGCTCAACAGTTCATAGAACGTGACTCCTAGAGCATAAAAGTCACTCCGGTAGTCAATGCCCCGGTTCATTCGTCCAGTTTGCTCAGGCGAGAGATAGGCTAGTGTCCCTTCTAAGGTATTGGCATTGTGGATTTCTTGGGTTTCGCGGGGCAGTAGCGAGGCAATGCTAAAGTCAATCAGCTTGACTTGTTGAGTTTTGGGATGAATCAGAATATTGGTGGGCTTGAGGTCTTTATGAATGATGCGATGCTGATGTAACCCATCCAATGCTGTTGCCACCTGAATGCCGATCTGCAAAAAGGTAGTCAGGGCTGACGAATGAGTTCCCATGCTGCCAACTTGCTGTAATACTTCCTTGAGCGATATGCCGCCAAAATCCTCCATGACTAGGGCATAGGCGTTGCCGTAGGGTTCGAGGGTCAGAAGCTTAACGACACCAGGCAGGTCAAGCGGTTTGGCGATCGTATACTGATTGCGAAATTGCACCAACTCGTTGAAGCTAGGGAATGGGTTTCGCAGCACCTTAATCACCACTGGGCAACCGTCATTCTCTCGAATCCCTCGATAGACCAAGGTGCGAGCACCTGCATAGAGTTGTTCTGTGATACGATGCCCTGGCAGTGATGTAAAGACTTCCATGTTGCTGCCTTAGCTCAACTGACACATAACTATTACTCTAGCCAGAGTGCCCATATAGGTTTTAATAGTAACTGAGAAACTTCCCAGGAGGGAGGCACTGCTTAGAGTCTGTTTATTTGGGTTGTTTATACGCGATGTACAACTTTTCCGAACCCCCTCACCCTAAATCCCTCTCCCAGAGCGGGAGAGGGACTTTTATCCACTCTTGCCCTCCTTCTCCCGTTCTGGGAGAAG
>JAAUOQ010000031.1 GCA_012034795.1 Leptolyngbyaceae cyanobacterium CRU_2_3 | reverse complement strand
CGCTACTGTTATACAGGCCGCTAGGGAGTACAGTGCGGGACGTCCTCTTGCCCCAGAAACCCGTGCTCGCCTACGAGAAATTCTGGCTAACGAAATGAGTGTTCGTAATATTGAGTACGCCACGCTGGTGGGAACCGATCTAAAGATTATTGTTAACGCCAATAAAGACAGAACGGGTAGCAAGTTTGATCCAGAAGGATTGGTGGGCAATGTGATTGCCAATCCCCGTCAGATCACGTCCAATGAAATCGTCAATTGGGAAGAACTGCAAACTGAGTCACCGCCGCTCCCTACAGGCTTCACCAACAAAGATGCACTAATTCGCTATGTGGTCACTCCGGTAAAAGATCCAGCGACGGGCACTGTGGTTGGTGCGCTTGTGTCTGGAGATATCGTCAATAATAAATTGTCGATTGTCGAAGGAACGCTGCAAGCATTTGGAAATGGCTATAGTGCCATCTATCAACGCGATGCCAATGGGCAATTTCAGCAGGCTACAGCATTAAATTTAGGCGACTCCAAAGATCTAAAACAAGCGAAGACGGGGGTAGATCTGTCTAGCCCTGAACTACTCCAGGAAGTTGAAACAGCCGGTGGTAAGACAATCACGCGCCGTGTAGATATTGCAGGACAGACGTATACTGTTGCGGCAAAAACACTGAATAACTTTAAGGGACAACCTGTGGCGGTTCTGGTGCGTGGTACTTCTGAAGCAGCATTGAACCAACAGTTGCAACAAGGTTTGCTGCTGCAATTACTGATTGCCCTGATAGCCATTACTGCCGATGTCGCCCTTGCCGTCGTTCTCGGACGATCGATTGTCAACCCCATTGAAGGCTTGAGTCGGACTATTAAGAAATTTTCTCAGGGCGATCGCCAAGTCAGAGCGGCTGTGTTTGCTAACGATGAAATTGGTGCCATGGCCCGTGCCTTTAACGATTTAGCAGATGATGTGGCCACATCGGAGGCAGTGCTGCGGGATCAAAATCGCCGCCAGGAGGTGTTCACTCAACGAGCGCAATTACTAACTGAAGTCACCTTACGGATTCGGCAATCCTATAATACTGAAGAAATTCTTAACATTTCGGTGGAAGGGGTACGTAGTCTGCTGAAGGCCGATCGAGTGCTAATGTACAAATTTGAACCGGATTTTAAGAGCGGTCGAATTACGGCCGAATCGGTTGGAGAAGGTTGGATTAAAGCCTTTGGGCAACGTATTCATGATCCACTGATGTCAGGGTCGATTGAGCGTTTCAAAAGCGGCAAAATTTCTTCGATTGAAAACCTTGCTGAAGCCAAGTTAAGCCGCTGTCACTGTGAAATTTTAGAGCAGCTAGAGGTGCAAGCCAATGTAGTGGTTCCCCTAATTGTTAGCGATAGTTTGATTGGCTTGCTGTGCGTACATCAATGCTCTGGTCCGCGGGTTTGGGAACCAGAAGAAATTGATATGTTGCAACAGTTGTCTACGCAAATAGGTTATGCGCTTACCCAATCTATTCTGCTCCAGCAACAGCAATCCACGGCACTTCAAGAGCAGAAAACCAACTACATCGTTTCGCGGATGCGGCAGTTCTTGAATCGGCAGCAAATTTTTGATTCTGTTGTACAAGACATGCGAGAGTCGCTAGCAGTTGATCGGGCTGCAATTTTATTTATTCGACTCGCAATGGCAGGGCACATTTGTAGCAGAATCAGTCGATCGCAACTATCCAGCCGCTTTAGGTGCGACCATTGCTGATCCCTGCTTTGCAGAAAAATACATTGAGCAATATCGACTGGGACGCATTAAAGCGACGGATAATATTTACGAAGCTGGGCTGACGCCTTGTCACATTGGACAATTAGAGCCACTTAAGGTGAAGGCAAACATTGTGGCGCCGATTGTGGTGAAACAAGAGTTGATCGGTCTATTGATTGCCCACCAGTGTTCGGCTCCACGCAATTGGCAAGAAACTGAAATTGCTCTCTTCCGGCAGGTTTCAACTCAGTTAGGGTTTGCGCTGGAACAAGCTAACTTGTTTGAGCAGCGGGAACAAGCCCGGCTGGAAGCAGAAGCGCTGTTGGACGAACAGCGTCAACAGCGAGAATCGTTGCAAATGCAGTTGATTAACCTACTGAGTGATGTAGAAGGCGCAACCCACGGCGACCTGACTGTACGAGCCGATGTAACGGTGGGGGAAATCGGAACGGTCGCTGATTTCTTTAACTCGATTGTTGAAAGCCTGCGGCAAATTGTCATGAAGGTGAAAGTCTCAGCAACGCGCGTTAACCAGTCACTCGGCGAAAATGAAAGTGCCATTCAGCAGTTGGCAGATGGAGCCTTGCGGCAGGTGGAAGAAACCACTCGGACACTAGATTCAGTGGAGCAAATGACGCGATCGATGGAAGCGGTTGCCGTCAGTGCCCGACAAGCGGCGACGGTTGCCCGGACTGCCTCTGCAACGGCTGAGAGAGGAGGTTCAGCCATGGATCTGACAGTTCGTAATATCTTAGGACTTCGGGAAACAGTAGGCGAAACAGCGAAAAAGGTGAAGCGCCTCGGCGAATCTTCACAGCAAATTTCCAGAGTCGTTTCGCTGATTAATCAGATTGCTATGCAAACTAATCTACTCGCAATCAATGCAGGCATTGAGGCGGCACGAGCAGGTGAAGAAGGTCAGGGTTTTGCAGTAGTTGCCGAAGAAGTAGGCGAACTGGCAGCGCGATCGGCCGCTGCCACCCAGGAAATTGAGAAAATTGTGGACACCATTCAGCGAGAAACCAGCCAAGTGGTGGAAGCAATGGAGCAAAGCACGGCTCAGGTGGTAGAAGGCACACATTTGGTAGAAGGTGCCAAACTCAGCCTCAATCAAATTCTGGATGTGTCGCGCCAGATTGATGTTTTGGTGCAGTCTATTTCCGATGCCACCGTATCTCAGGTGGAAACCTCCGGTGTTGTTACCGAGTTGATGAAGCAAATTGCCCAAATCTCCGAGCAAACCTCTCAGTCTTCCCGGCAAGTCTCTTTAGCCCTCCGGCAAACCGTCGAAGTGGCACAAGAGTTACAGGACTCTGTAGGCGAGTTTGAAGTGGGAGTAGAAGGGTAAGGATATCAGGATAACTGCTAAATTCCTTTCATCTTTCACCTTTCACCCTTGGTGTTTCATCCTTTCTCCCCCCTATATCCCCATTCCCTCAATCTACCGATCCACGCTTATGTCAAAGGATAAGGAACTCGAAATTCAGCTTCAGTTTCTCGATGAAGCGCAGGAGTACCTAGGAACGCTGGAAGCAGCGCTGCTAGGGTTAGCGAGTAGCGGTGTTGATATCGATCGCGTCAATGCGGCGCTGCGAGCAGCCCACTCCATTAAGGGTGGGGCAGGCATGATGGGTTACCATACCCTCAGTGCCATGTCTCACCAGTTGGAGGACTCATTCAAGGTTTTGAAGGTACAACGGCATTCCATCGAAGTGGATGCCGAACTGGAAGGACTGCTGCTCACAGGTGTTGATTGTTTGCGACAGTTGATTGAGTGCGATCGGGCGGGTACGCCAGCCAATCAGCATTGGCTAGACAACCATGCTAATCCAATATTTGAGCAGCTTCACGAGCGCCTAGGCGAACCAGAAGCCGAAGACGCCAGTTCCATTTTGTCACCCGAAGAAGGACAAGATGTGATCCCAATGCTCTTCCAAACTGAGGTAGAACGGCTGCCTAGTTCGGCTGGAGTCAGTCATTGAAGAAAACACGCCTTGTCTGCGAGAAGAAGTGGAGATCCTGTCGCAGGAGTTGGGTGGTTTGGGAGAAATGTTGCAATTGCCTGCTTTCATTCAGCTTTGCGAATCGGTATCGCAATATATCAGATCTGTGCCTGAAGATGGCATCCAGGAGATTGCTCAACTCGCTTTACAAGCATGGCGGCGATCGCAAGCGTTGGTGCTCGTGGGACAAATGGATGCAATGCCCGTAGCCATTGAGTCGGCCAGTTTTGCACCTCACTTAGTGGAATATAAACCGGAGCTTGAGCAACCTGATTTGCTTGAAGCATCTTCAGCATTCTGGACAGAAGTAGAAACGGATGGATCAGAACTGACTGAATCCTGGTTTGACCTGACTGAAAGTTTGCCTTCCGAAGGGTTACCCTCAGAAGCTATGGAGGATTGGGCCAGTGCAGCCGCACAGGTTTTAGAGCCAGCTTATCCAGCCGTAGAATCTGTTTCATCAGCATTTGTTTCATCAGAATTTGTCTCATCGGTAGAGTCAGCACCTCCAATAGAAACAGAACCTGCAAATTCCGAAGCATTCACAGTTCAGTCGATGATTCAGCCCATCACTGCATCGGAGAAGGTCGCTGTCACTGCATCAGATAAAGTGGCTAATGTGGGGCGTGTTCGAGAGTTCCGGGTTCCAGAAATGGAGCTAGATACTAATACGAGAGATGCCCCTGAGAATTCAGTGCGAGTTCCAGTTAAGCAACTTGAGCAGTTAAGTGACTTATTTGGTGAACTCACGATTGAACGCAATGGGCTTGATTTGCATCTCAAAAGGGTGCGTGACTTGGTGCAAACTCTCAGTCAGCGAGTACAGATCCTAGAACGGTCAAATGCTCAACTTCGTAATTCTTATGATAAGGTTTCTAGCCAGTCTGATTTTAATCTGCCTGCTTTAGATTTAGGACTGGAAACAGCTTCGCCCCAAAATTTGCTGAGTGGCTCTGAGGCATCCCAAAATTCTATTGCCCATCCTTCTGCCGCTAATGATTCTACTTCTTTGGCTCACCTGAAAGGGTTTGACTCCTTAGAAATGGATCGTTATAACGATCTGCATTTGATGTCTCAGGAAGTGATGGAGACAATCGTTCAAATTCAGGAAGTCAGCATTGATATTGAGTTAGGACTAGAAGATACCGAACAAACCGCGCGCGAACTCAATAAAACCTCTCGGCAACTCCGTACAAAGCTAACGCAGGTACGGATGCGTCCCCTGTCAGATATTACCGATCGCTTCCCCAGAGCTATCCGTGAACTTTCGCTCCAACATAACAAACCCGTACAGATTCAAATTTCTGGAGCCAATACCTTAGTCGATCGCAATATCCTGGAAGCTATCAGTGATCCGCTCATGCACCTATTGCGTAATGCCTTTGATCATGGCATTGAGGATGCTCAAACCCGTAAGGAGCGCAGTAAACCCGAACAAGGTTTGATTGAAATCCGAGCACTCCACCGCAATAACCGTACAGTGCTGACGGTTTCTGATGATGGCGGCGGTATTCCTCTGGAAAAGGTTCGCGCTAAAGCTCGTCAGATGGGTTTAGACGAAGTGCTGTTAGCAGCAGCCAGCGATGAAGAACTCCTGTCGCTGATCTTTGAGCCTGGATTTAGTACCAGTGATCAGGTAACGTCCTTATCAGGGCGGGGAGTGGGCATGGATGTGGTGCGCGATCGCCTCCGCCAAGTCCAAGGCGAAATCAAAGTAGATACGCAGCCTGGTGTAGGGACAACCTTTACTCTCTCGGTCCCATTCACCCTGTCTGTAGCGCGGGTATTGATTGTTGAAAGTCATGGCATGTTGATGGCTTTCCCAATTGATGCGATCGAAGAAATGTTGCTGCTGCCCCCAGAACAAGTTATTGCTACCGCAGGTAATGAAGCCTTTACCTGGGAAAATACGATGGTTCAACTGATTCGCCTGTCGCAATGGCTAGAATTCCGTCGAGCTTATCAGCCCGAAGGACTAGAAACTCAGGCGAGCATCAGCGTTCCAACCGTGCTTTTGCTAGCTCAAGGGAACCATTTTGTGGGCTTGCAGGTGGAGCGAAGTTGGGGTGAGCAGGAAGTCGCCATTCGTAAAGTAGAAGGCGGATTACCCATGCCACCTGGTTTTTCTAACTGCACGATTTTAGGGGACGGTCGGGTTGTGCCGATGGTTAATGCTCCAGAACTGCTGCACTGGATTGCTAGCTGCGAACGATCTAAAGCAGATACTCCCTCTCGCCAGGCACCGAACATCCTCTCGTCTATACCTCCCCTCAAACCAGAAACATTTTATGGTACTGATCGGCCTCCGACGATCCTCGTGATTGACGATTCGATCAACGTGCGTCGTTTACTTGCCCTGACGCTGGAAAAAGCTGGCTACCAAGTTGCCCAAGCCAAAGATGGACAGGACGCCCTAGATAAGCTTACTGCTGGACTGCAAGTACAAGCCGTTATTTGCGATATTGAGATGCCCCGTCTCGATGGCTACGGTTTCTTAGCCAAAATCAAAGCCTCTGCCGCGCTAGAACATATTCCGGTCACAATGCTTACTTCCCGAAGTGGCGATAAACATCGCCAACTCGCAATGAGTCTGGGCGCAAGCGCCTATTTCTCTAAGCCCTACAATGAGCAGGCTCTACTACAAACCTTAGAGACTCTGGTTGGGTTAGAAGCAGTCGTGTAGAAAGCGCTTCACCTATTTTCTACACCGGGAGGCAGCATGTCCTCCTGGATATCTTGGAGCATCCCGCTGATCTCCTGCGAACTGTATCACCTAACTGGCCTGGTCAGGTTTTCTCTCAGGTTTTCTTTTAGCTTATGCATCTCTCTCTAAAGCCCCCTTCTCCTTCATCTCCCATGACCTCTTCCCTCTCTCGTCGGGCAGTTAAGCGCCGAGTGGAAGCCACTCAAAAGTTGATCGCGTTTTGCATTCAGCAGCAGTGGTTTACGCTACCGATCCAGGCAGCAGAAAGGGTGATGGTTTTAGATCAGGTCTATGGTTCCCCAGATGGACGAGGACTCAGATTCACCCATTACCAAGATCGCCAAATTTTGGTGATTGATGCGAAACAGCGGATCTTTGGCAGTTCAGAATCAAAGCTAGGACACCCAAACCTGCTCGGTGCTCAGCCTTCAGCCTCTACTCCACAAGCCGTAGACTTAGCTACGCCAGCCTCAGACCTAGCCATTCAAACCACAGACTTGGTTACTCAAGACTCACAAACTCCTGTTTCTCCCACCTATCTGCTGGTTGTCCGAGATGCTCAAGGAGAACCGATCGGTATTCCCTTAGAGTCTCAACCGACTTTACGAAATGCTTTAATTTCTGCTTTTAAGCCTTTACCCGCTGCTTATCTTGCAGAAGGAAAAATTCGCTGTATCAGCGCTCTTGTCGTTCCAACAGGCAGCGCACCAGCATTGCTATTGCTCAATCTTGATCAACTGCTGCAATTTCAGACGCGATCGCTTCCCCCGATTTCTTAATTCATCGGTCTTTTCGCCTCCTCCGTCCAATTGCCTTATGAACCTTCAATCGCTCATCACTATCATTGCAGTTCTGACAGCCCTGTTGCCAACGGCTATTCATTTAGCTAAGATTTTTGCACCTCAATCACCTGTTGCATCGATAGTTCCCAACCCTCCTAAAAATCCAGTGCAGGAGGGATTGCTCCCCACTGAGGAATCGGTTAAAAAATCCACAGTTAGACAACTCGTTAACACCAATCGTTGTGTGAAATGCGACCTGAGCGGAGCCGACCTGAAAAATAAAGACTTGAGTCGGGCTGATCTGACTCAAGCCAATCTCAGTCGTGCTCGATTAGATAACACTAAGTTAATTAATACCATTCTGAGCCAGTCCAATTTGCAGGCAGCCAATCTGGTCAAAGCTCACCTCAATGGAGCAGATCTCAAGCGAGCAGATTTGCGAGATGCTAATCTCAGTCAAGCAGAACTTCTAGACGCAAGCCTCTCTAAAGCAAACTTAACAAAAGCAACCTTGATAAAGGCAGAACTGAGAGATGCTGATTTAACCTTTGCCAACCTTACTGATGCCAACCTCCAACAGGCTAGTTTGTATGGCACACTCTTGCAACATGCAGATTTAAGGGGTGCCAATCTCAGCGGAGCAGATTTGCGCTATGCCAACTTATCTGAAGCAAATTTGCAGGGTGCCAACTTAGACAATGCTGAGATTGCCAACGCAATTATGCCTGATGGGCAGCCAGCCTACACCGGGCAACCCCGGTACTAGTACGCTTGATATGAGTGCGTTAGTTGTATTGACAATTTATTATTTATTTTTAGGGAAACGCCACACGCTCCCCTAAAAATAAATCACAGATCTAGAACTGAGCAGCGGTTTATTCTACTGGCATTGTGATCGGCTCTGGATCTGAAATTCGCTCCTGATTACAAGGGCAAGGAAAAGATTTTGTACCTGACCAATCGGTTAAAGTTTGTTCATCTTTGTAGTGTCGAGGAGTTTGCAACAACTTCTGCCAGGCTTCTCCAGCCCCTAGTAAGTTAAACCGATCGGGACAATGAGTTTGCAACAATTGTCGGACGATGGGATAATAATCAGAATTGATACTGGGAAAAAAATGATGTTCAGTGTGATGTGAGAAATTAAAGTGTAGCAGATCAAAAATCTGATGAACTTTGAGAGATACGCTATTAAGAAGTGGATCGTTAACCTGTGTCATGGGACAAAGTAAATGATTTGTATAGATATAAAACATGACGCCAGAGTATCCAATCCAAATCGGCAAAAAATAGCCTAATAGAACTCCCCAGAAACTAAATTTTAGATAAGCTAAGATACTCAAGTGAATGAGTAAAATCAACAAAAATTCTCCTGCGATCAAACGACGCTTTTTGGCATTAGTTGCCACAACAGCAGGCACATAGCTAATGTCAGTATGGTTAAACAATAAGACCGATGTTAAGTGCCTAAAAGTGTGAGTTCCCCAAGCAGTACACATTCCCAAGATCAGCCAAAGGGGATTCACTTCTGACGAAGGAACGACTAGATTCTGAATCCATTTCCCCATGTCTTCGCTTGAAGAAATAGATAACTGCGATCGGGATCATCCAAAGAATTTGTTTGGGCATGGTGCTTATGGTTGTGAATAACCTTCCAGAGTGTTGGCGGCATCCATAGCAAGGACAATCCAATTAAGCCGATAAAATGCCCAAGACGAGAATTTTTGATGACACTTCCATGCAGCAGATCATGAGAGCTAAATAGCAAAACAATGATGCTGTTTCCCATGATGATCGCTAAAGGCAAATACAGCCATAGCCAAGATATTGACCATTGATCGAATTCGCGGGCGATCGTCCAACCTGAAATCAAAATGAGCAAGTTAATCCAGAGAATAGTTAGCTTGCTAGAGTTAGGTACAAACGCTTCTTTAGGAAGCGCAGCCCGTAGAGTCCTGACGTGATCTAATTGATCCATTTTATTGGGGTCACAGTTTTTCTCATCTTCCATTATCGCTTGAAAAGACAATTTATTAAGTTTCGTAAAGCTTGGATTGAGCAAAACGGCTGCAATTTTCCTGACAGTCTAGAGCTAGTCATACGCCTGGAAACAAGACCTGCTATCTCCCATTTGATACTTCACAAATCTCAGGATATAAAGTTTTGTAACAAAAATAGTATGTTGCAGAATTTCCCGTGTGTCGTTCTGAATAGCCTGTGAATCAAGCAACACAGGTTGCAATGATTCAGTCACATCACAGCAAGAAGTTTCTTCTCGATTTTGAGGGCAGGGCCTGATATGGCTCTCGTAGCGTTCAAGTTTGACTCTCATTGGAGTAGTCAAGCCTAGTTCGCTCTGCCATTTCATTCGTGAGGTGCTGATCAACCAACTTCTTGCATCAATGCTGACGTGCATTGGAAGGGTAGATTTTTGCATCGCAAAAAATCCACGCCTGTCAACAAACGGTTCATTATCTAAAGTCAACTATTCCAAGGAGAAATTCGATATGGCAGTCGTTAACGGCACAAACTTCAACGATAACGGTATTGTGAGACCTGCTCTCAATGGCACCGCTTTTCAGGATTCCATCTTTGGGTTCGACGGCAATGATATTCTTTTGGGTTTTGATGGTAACGATCTTTTAGATGGGGGTAATGACGATGACACCCTAGACGGAGGCAATGGCAATGATACGCTGGAAGGAGGCAATGGCAATGATCTCTTGCTTGGGGGTAACGGCAACGACCTCTTGTTGGGGGGTAGCGGCAATGACACGCTTGTAGGGGGAGCAGGGCTGGATGCCTTCCGATTTATTACTCCTTTGAAGGAACGGACACCATCAATAATTTTGTTGTAGCAGATGACACTATTGAGGTAGTTCAGGCCCCCTTCTGGGTGTATAGCCCTGCTACTGGGTTGCCCACTAACCTGGCGTTGGGTGCCCCAGCCGCAGGTCAATTCCGGGTGGGAGCGGGTGCCGCCGATCTGAATGATTACTTTATCTACAATCCTGGTACAGGTGCTTTGTTCTTTGATCGAGACGGCTCTGGGGCATTTGCCTCTCAGCAAATTGCTCAACTGGCAGCGGGCTTGGCCATGACAAATGCCGACATCGCCATTGTTGCATAGCCATTGTTGCATAGGCTGTTGCCCTATAGGCTGTAACCACATATAGCAGTTCTAAAGGATTTGTGGAGAAGGGGGTGGGGGCAACGCCCTCCTTGGGGATCGAAGTCCCCAAACCCCGTTTTGGTTTTCCCATGACTGATTTGGGGATTGCTGTAGATGATTGAATAGTTGAATAACGGGTAGGGTGGACAATGCCACCCTACAACTGGTTCACCTGTGCATTAGATAGCTCCCCTAATCTGCTAATGACGATCGACGCCCGCTTAAAACACATAGCGATGGAGGCACAGCAGCATCCATCACAGTCGCCTAAACGTCAGCAAGCACTGACCCAACTCGTGTCTGAGATCTGGCGATCGCGCAAACTCATGCGCCCCTACCAGGGACAGTTCCAGGGGATGTATGAGGAAATCTATGCTGAGGCTCAGCAACGACTCTTTCTCTACATTTGTGAGCAGATCGATCGCTACAACCCAGACCACGAAGTGATGCAATGGGCTAATTTTCTGATGAAGCAACGCTTCTTCATTGAAGCCAGCCGTGATTTGCGACCGACAAGTCCTAAAGGTGCAGATCGACAGCCTGTCAAACGCATGACTCTTGAAGTGCTAGATAATCAGAATCCCATTGAGGTGCGATCGCAGGCTAACGCTTCTTTATCAGAGGAAGTCATCCGCTGTATTCACGAAGATCCGGAGGGTCTGTTTGTTCGGGCCTACATTGAAAAAAGCCCCATGCCCACTTTCAATATATTGCTTTGCGGTTTCTCGAAGGCTATTCCTGGAAAGATATTTCTGCCGAACTAGATGTCAAAGTTGTAACACTCAGTTCTTTCTATCAGCGTTGTCTGACAAAGTTTGCTCCCAAGTTTAGAGAGTATTTATTAAAGTAGCGACACTTAAAAGTAGCAACTTTTAGAATCATGCAACTTTTAGAATCATGCAACTTTTAGAATCATGCAAAGTAAAGTAGCGCAAATTTATTAAGTAGTACTGTTTAGAGTAATGCGATTTTTAGCGCCATCCGCAGACCTTCCCGATCATGGACAACACCCAGCAACCTGCCTGCTTCACTGTTCCCCTAACGACCGACGCCCATCGGTGTGCTCAAGCATTCTACCAACATCATGCCCAACCTCAGAAGGCAAAGCAGATCTATCTCAATACCCTCAGCGTTCATGCCGTTTATATTTACTTGTCATGTCTGGGAATTGAGACAGATTGGCAGCAAAGCCAGAGTTGGAACCCAACTTTGCAAGTTCTGGCAGATACAGCAGACCTATGGGTGAATCAGCGAGGTCGGTTGGAGTGTCGTCCTGTTTTGCCAGAGATGCAAGACTGTTCCATCCCAGTGGAAGTATGGGCTGATCGAATTGGCTATATGATGGTTCAACTGAATGCTGAACTAACGGAAGCAACACTACTGGGATTTGTCCCAACTGTAGAATCAGAAACCGTTCTCCTGAAAGATCTACATTCTCTGAGTGAATTTCCCCAATTTCTGAGTCAGGTGACGCTCAGCCCGGTTCAGCCCAGTCCAGCCGAATCAGGAGCAATTCCCCCTGTACCGATCGTTTTGCGGCAATGGCTGACCCAATGGATTGATATTGGCTGGCAAACCTTAGAAAGCATTCAGCAATCTCTTCAAGTCGATCCTGAACAAGTTGATCCTGAACAAGTTGATCCTGAATTTGCCTATAGTTTTCGGCAAGCTCCCTCCCATACGATCGATACTTCAGAAAGTGCCGTCAACGGTATCAAGCAAGGTAAGATCTTATCTCTGCAAAACATTCCTGAAGGACGACTACTTTTGCTGGTTGGCATAGTGCCGTCTGTAAACCTCTCTGAATTTCAGATTCCTGAATTTCAGATTACTGTGGAACTGTTGCCCACTAGGGGACAGCGGTACTTGCCCCGATCGCTGCAATTGATCACCCTGGATGCAACAGGGCAAGTTGTCTTACAAGCCGACGGCAGCAACAGTGAAGGGCTGGAGTTTCAGTTCAGTGGAGCAGCAGGTGAACGGTTCACACTCCAGATTTGTTGGCAAGATATCCAGATTGAGGAGGTGTTCGAGATTTGAGCCTATGAGTAAGCTGGTCATTTTGGAACTGGAAGGAGACTTCCAGGCTTCCGGCTTCCGGGCGACGTTAGAGATTCGCTTGGAAGAAGCTTTGCCTACACTCAAAATCAAGGGCTTTCTACCGCCTGCTCCAGAACTTGCCTTACATTTGCAACAGCACTGGCAGCAGAACTATCGATCTTTGGGGATGGCGCAGCGCATTCAAGGGCAGAAAATTATTTACAAAGGCTCAATCAATCGACGGATCGCTGAGTGTCGAGCGTCGGCTCAGCAAGTCCGCGATCGCTTCCAAGATTGGCTGAATGCCGAGTCGTTTCAGATCATCGATCGCCGTCTGCGCGAAGCCCTTCATCGACATGACCTGATCCGCTTTTTGCTTTGCACGGATCATCCTCAACTGCAAAAACTGCCCTGGCATGAATGGGACTTTTTTGAACGATATCCCTATGCAGAAGTGGCATTCGGTTCAACGGAGTACGATAGCTCGCCACAATCTACGACCGTAGCCAAAAATTCACACGTCAGAATCCTAGCCATTCTGGGCAATAGCAAAGGAATTGATTTAGAAACTGATCGCTACAAACTGAATGCCCTACCAGGTGCTGAGGTGGAATTTTTAGTGGAACCTGATCGCCAACAGGTGAGCGATCGCCTTTGGGAACAGTCTTGGAATATCTTATTCTTTGCGGGGCATAGCGAAACCAAAGATGATATTGGACGAATTTATATCAATCAAACTGATAGCTTATCGCTGTCAGAACTGAAGTATGGCTTACGAAAGTCCATTGCTCAGGGCTTGCAGTTAGCGATTTTTAACTCTTGTGATGGCTTGGGACTGGCGTATGAACTGCGGCAGTTACACTTGCCCCAAATGATCGTGATGCGGGAGCCAATTATTGACCCAGTGGCTCACACTTTCTTGCAATATTTTTTAGATGCTTTTCTAGCGGTATACCTTTTATCTGGCCACCCGACAAGCCAGAGAGCGCCTGCAAGGCTTGGAACATCAGTTTCCCTGTGCCAGTTGGCTGCCTGTGATTTACCAAAGCTCTGTCGCTCCTCCACCAACCTGGACAGATTTTGTAGACCAGAATTTAAGCCCAGATTTAAGCTCAAATAGTTCGTCACAGCCACCAGCATCTCTGTCTTTGACAAAGTTACGTCCAGAAGACTCGTTACTACTGCCCCCAAAGGGCGATCGCCTGCCCTCTCTGCCCAGAGCAGATGGGTCTAGAGCAGATGGGTCTAGAGCAGGTGTGCTCAGATGGGTCTGCACTCTGCTGTTCGTGAGTGCTCTTGTCTCAACCACCGTTATGGGACTGCGCTGGTTCAGGCTTCTAGAAGGGCTAGAGTTCGGTGCGTTTGATCATCTGATGCGCCTACGCCCTAGTGAAAAACCCGATAAGCGGCTCCTGATCGTCGCTATCACAAAACAGGATATTGACCAGTTAGGCAACGAATATCCCATTAGCGATCAAACCCTGCTCACAACCCTTCAAACCCTGAACGCCCATCAACCTAGGGTTATCGGCATTGATCTCTATCGGGAACAAGCAACTGGGACGGGATGGACAGAACTGACACAGTATTTGAAACAAAATTCAAACCAAAATTCAAACCAGAGCGATCGCATCATCCCCATTTGTGTTCATCCCTATGGTAATCATCCAGAAAGTGGCATTGCACCTCCACCTGGTCTTCCAGCGCTCCAGACAGGATTCGCCGATGCCACAATTGATCCAGATGGAGTAGTGCGTCGTCACCTTCTAGCACTCGATCCGCCTAATCATTCTCCTTGCTCGGCTTCATATTCTCTGAGTGCTCAACTTGTCCGCCACTACCTTAAAGCGGTGGGAATTTCGCTGAAATTCCCGACTCTCAATCAGTGGCAATTTGGTTCAACTCGCTTCAACGTGTTGGAATCCCGTTCTGGCTTTTATCAGCAACCTGCACTCATTCGCGGGCATCAAATTCTGTTGAATTATCGCATGTACAACTCTCTCAGCGATATTGCCGACCAGGTTTCTCTGACCGATGTTTTAAATCATCAAGTTGACTCAGCGTTAATTCAAGATAGGATCGTCCTGATTGGCGTGACCGATCCAACTGTAAAAGATGACTTTTCTACGCCTTATGGCTCTAAGCTGCGGGGGCTAATATTCCATGCTCAAATGGTGAGTCAGCTTCTCAGTGCTGTTGAAGATCACCGATTTTTACTACGATTTTGGGCGTTCTGGATAGAGATTGGTTGGATTTGGCTCTGGTCTGTTACAGGTGGTGTGGTAATTTATTGGATACGGACTCCTCTTCGTCGAGTGTTGGCAACCGGAGTTTTAATGATTCTGCTATGGGGGATTAGCCTAGGTTTCATGGTCATAGGTGGGGTTGTCGTGCCTCTAGTTCCAACCCTATTGGCTATCGTTTTAGCTGGCGGGGTTTTGATCACGCTAAAAATCGATCCCCAATCTCATCCCCAATAAAATTTTTGTTGCAACCGATGAAAAAATTCAAGGGTGTTGCCCTCAGTTGCTTGTTTATCTTAATTGGGTTGAACAGCCCTGTTCTATCAGTTCCTGTTCAACCCAACGCTGCTGCTAAATCTCCTGATCAAGAGCCACCTGATCGGGGTGCTCCTGATGGACGGGAACCCTTTGGAACTCGTGGCCCCTGTGAAGCCAGCGATCGCCCTCTCACCCCCCTCTTGCCGCTGCCCAAACCTGAATTCTCTGGAAATACCCTAGCCGAACATCCCACCTTCTGGTTTTATGTACCCTATGCCGCCGTGCGAGTCAGTGCCGGTCAATTTGTGGTGCGTCAGGAAAACGGCGATCTCCTCTATGGTGCAGACTTTCGCCTGCCCAACACCCCTGGATTTGTCAGTGTGAGTCTGCCTAATACCACACCCGCACTGAAGCCGAATCAACCTTATCGTTGGGAATTTATCTTGGACTGCGCCAGCGAAGATGATGAACCTGGCATTGTGCGCCACACAGGGTTAGTGACTCGCATCAGCAACCCTGCTCTGGTTGCCCAGTTAGCAGCAGCAACCCCAGAAGAACGCATCAGACTCTACAGCAAAACCGCCCTTTGGTACGATGCCGCTGCCAACTTGGAGCATCTTGCTCCAGCTTCAGCACCCTGGACATTGTTATTGCAAAGCCTGGGTTTGGAGCAACTTGAACAGGAGGCGATCGCCGGCCCCGTTGTCATCCTCCCCCAATCAATAAAAGGTTCAGTATGGATTTGCCAAAACAGACTAACCTCTACTACCTGAAGATTATCCCCATTTCTACCTCAATTAGACTGGGAACCCTCACTGCCTTGTGGTTTCCCCTCCTATTGTTCCCAACCCATGTCCTCGCTGCGCCTGCACCCCAACCCCCAATTGCCCCATCTCTTAGCCCAATCCCCATCTCAAGCTCAATCTTCCTCTCCCACCGTTGCCTCTTTTAGCTTCAACGGCAGACTCGACGCCAACAGTGAAACAGCGGGGGATGGCAGCTATTACAACCTCCATACCTTTGAGGGCAAAGCAGGACAGGCGATCGTCATTGAGATGAGTAGCTCAGAACTTGATACGTACTTGATTCTGCTCAATGCTAAGGGAAAGCGATTGGCTGAAAATGATGATGGTTTAAGCGGAACCGATGCACAAATTATCATCGAACTACCAACGACAGGTACTTACACGGTTGTCGCGAATTCCTATGGTGTAGGTGCAACAGGGAGTTATCAACTCCAAATTCGAGCAGCGAATACGGATGATACAGCCCTGTCAGAAGCAGCACAACTTGATCAGCAAGTCATCGAACTGGTTCAGCAGGGACGCAATGAAGCAGCAATACCCTTGGCAGAGCGATCGCTGCAAATCCGTGAACAAACTTTGGGGGAAACCCATTCAGAGGTGGGCGAAAGTCTCAATAGTTTGGCAGGGCTGTATCGATTTCAAGGCAACTATATGGTAGCCGAACCGCTCTACCAGCGATCGCTACAAATCCGAGAGCA
This sequence comes from Leptolyngbyaceae cyanobacterium CRU_2_3, assembly GCA_012034795.1. Lineage (GTDB taxonomy): Bacteria > Cyanobacteriota > Cyanobacteriia > Elainellales > Elainellaceae > Drouetiella. The sequence continues at coordinate 321 of JAAUOQ010000031.1, read as the reverse complement.
GACTTTTGGGAACAACCACCCCGATGTTGCCAGCAGTCTCAACAATCTAGCGTTGCTCTACCAAGATCAAAGGAATTATGCCGCAGCCGAACCGTTCTATCAACGAGCACTGCAAATTTTCGAGCAAACCTTGGGAGAAAATGATCTCAACGTTGCCATTACGCTCAACAACTTAGCATCACTGTACCAAGAACAACGTAACTATGGCGCAGCCGAATCGCTCTATCAGCGATCGTTACAAATGACGGAGCAAGCATTGGGAGCCAATCATCCTGATGTCGCCACCAGTCTCAATAACCTGGCAGGGCTGTACCAAGATCG
>JAAUOQ010000400.1 GCA_012034795.1 Leptolyngbyaceae cyanobacterium CRU_2_3 | reverse complement strand
AGCTATTCAAGATATCTGCTCTGTTCCCCCTGCCATGGTGCGTTCTATTTTCTACTCAAAGTTCATACTGACATGGAGGCTTTTGAGCTAGTCAAGCGGCTGATCGAAGACTACAAAGTTGCTGTAATTCCAGGTTCCACCTTTGGTATGACAGGCTGCTATCTGCGGGTTGCCTATGGCGCACTGCAACCGGAAACCGTAATGGAAGGCATGGGTAGATTGGTCAAGGGGCTGAGGGCGATCGTGGGTTAGTCGTGCTGGACTAGGACAGGGTACATTCGCTTCACAATGCTGGTAAGTCTAGGCTAAAGAGTTGATCAAATCCCGATGAAGCTGCCGATGAGGGCAACTGGGCTGGAGAATCTTGGGTGGGTGCCAATCCAGGAGCAGACCAGGGGGCTGGAGTAGAGGCAGAGGTAGAGGCAGAGGTAGAGGCAGAGGCAGCAGAGTCCGGATCAGTCGGCATCGAACGACCAAAGTGCTGGATGGCTTGTTCTGCAAATAGACGCGCAATCCCAATGTCTTCAGCAAGAGGATGCGGGTTGGCTTGAGCCGCTTGAGCGGCAGGCTGAGCAGCTTGAGGCACCGGTTGATCGGTGGGGACTTGCTGGTTTTGGGCCGCGATCGCCCGTTCGATCGCCTGCATCCGCCGTTGTTGATCCTGCGTGATCCGTTCTTGAGTATTTCCTAATCCTGGTGCGTTCCACTGCTGGGTCTTTGGATCTAGAAAAGATTGGGTGCGTGCCCATAGCACTGCATCATCTCCCTGAATTCCCCTGGCGTGGGCTTTGGCTAACCAATCGATGTAGCCATCTTGATCTAAAACAGCTTTGGGGGCTTGATTGGCTAGATCAATACCGTTAAGTGCTTCTTCAAGTGTTAGGGCTATGCCCTTAGCTTGGGCCTTGGCTTGCATCGTAGCAGCCTGATCTTGAAGACGACTAAGCTGTTTAGCATCTGCATCTTCAGGAGAAGTGGCATGGTGCTGATAAGAGAACGGTGCCCAAATTCCAGACTTTATTGCCCGGATCAACATGACCATAATAGGCAGGATTGCGATCGCCTTCGGGTGTACGAGTCCCTTCAGCACTACCAACTGCCCTGGCAACCAATGATTCAGAGTTACCCTGAAAAAGATGATCTAGGGGAATTTCTGCAACTGTGCCATTAGGAGTTTCTGTAGGAGTTTCTGTAGGAATTACCGTAATAGCAGGAGTTGGCTCAGCGATCGAGAGAGAGGTCGTTGAAAGATCGGCTGTTGATAGCGATTGAGGCTGATGGGATGGTGGAGCAGATGCGATCGCAGGGGGTAGATTAAAGGCAAGTTCTACAGGTTTATGGGCGGCTTCAGCTTTGGACTGAGCTTGAGATTCAGCTTTGATAGATTGCAAGAGAGCAAACGGAGCAGATTCTGGCTGTGGTATTTCTGGCTGTGATGCTTCTGGCTGCGGTATTTCTGGCTGTGGTGTTTCAGCCATCTCCAAGGGTGGAGGAGGTAGAGTTTCCAGAGAGCGATCGGAGGAACCAATCGGTGCTGCTATGGCATCGGCAGGAATGGCTAGGCGATCGCTCTCCCTCGACATATCCGAGGTGGGGAGCGCTGCCACTAACTCGTCTGAAGGCAAACTAGAGCTAGAAATCAGCGAGCTAGGCATTGACTCTATTAAGGATTCTGCTGGAGATTCTGCTTGGGCAACGCTACTATAGCCCACAGTCAAGATGAGCAGGCTTACCAAGAGTAGTAGATGGCGATTGAGCAGACTGGATGGGATAGATGATTGGGTCGGCAAATTGCCCAGAAAAGTTTGGCTTTGACAAATTCGCATCACGTTTGCTAGCCAATTCATCCAATCCCCAGCCATCCGATCCCCAGCCATCCAATCCCAGTTCACCGAATCATTCTGTTTCATGGTGGTTTTAGAATACGTTCTAGAATATCTTTTGCAGGTTCAACAATTGTCCAAGTGCCGTCAGGCTGTTTTCGCAGAGTGGCAAAGTGTAGGTAATCACCACTGCCGATCGCCTCTCCTAGATACACTGTGCCCAACCGAGGATGATCCAATCCACAGAGGCGAAATAGGTAGGCAGGTACATCTGGACTGGAAACAAAACACAAGTTTGACTGTTGCGTTGAACCTGTCCTGTAAAGGGGGCGTAGGCTGTATCACCATTTAGCTGAATGGAAATGTCACCTAGTCCTGCCACAATTAAGTGCTCAGCCACCCGATCACCCGACTGCATTGCCCAATTTTGTTGAATTTGGATTTGTCGCATTGGTTCGGCATTGGAATTGAGACTACAAGCTGTAGTGCATAGCGCGATCGCCATCACCCCACTCCATTTGCCCATCCCAATTAGCCGAACCATAGCCGTCCTCAGTTTTAAGTCTTACCTTCTCCCTGCTGAAATCTAAATTGATAACCAGCGTATTCCTCCCCTTCGTAGAGAACAATCAGCCAGGTATGCGGGTCAAACGCTAGGGGATAAACTGCCCGCTCTGCCACCACATTGGCTCGCACTTCCAGGGTGGGAAGCTGACAATAGGGCTGTTGCAAAATGTCTTGAACCCGGACTTTTGGCTCACGTTCTGAGACGGTAAGAAATGCTGCTAGCTTTTCTCTAGAAAGAACGACCTCTTGATGCACTTCTCCTTGGCAGGTTTCAGAGGAAGCGGGAGTAGAAGCCAGAGAATTGCTCAGCCAACTGTTCCAGGAACCTGGGCGGCGTCCATCTACTAGCAAGGCCAGCATGACTAAAAATAAACCGCCAAGTAGCAGGAATTTGAAGATGGGGGAGTCGCTTTCAAGGTCGCTCATTGGGGTTTTCCTCCGATTCCATCAATGCAAAACAAACAGTGACAATCAATAGCCACAAGGTTCCTAAAATCACAGGACTCACCCTAATTTCCCTCCAATCCAAAATCCCAACATGACGGCAATCAGACGGTATCCCCAGGTCAATGTTGATCGAGGGGTGACTGTGGAGCGGTAGAGGGCGATCGCCCCAGGAGCCACCATCAGGGTAATTGCAGGAAACCAAAGTCCAGGATGGGCGGATAGCAATAAGTTCAGCAGCACTCGCACCAGCACTGCACCGATCAGCAGCGTCATGCCCTCACGACGATTAAAACTTGAGGATTTGCGTCTACGAACCTGGCTAGACAGAGGCTGGCTAGCGGCAGACCGACTAGCTAGGGATTGAGTTGGCTTTGCTGATTCTTCTGTGCCTAATATCCACTGTCGCAATTGGCTCAGTCGATGCATCCAGTTTGGTTGCGATTGAAGTTGGGAAGGCAGACGATGACGCAAGGTTTGAGCCGTCAAAGCCGCTTCCCGTTCTGCTTTAAATAAATCAATCGATCGAGCGGTCAACACTAAGACACCCGCCTTGTTTTTCTCGACCTGTGGCAGGCTAGCCAGCCGATATTCGCAGAGTGACGGAATCTCTAGCGTTGAGGCGTCATAACCAGCACGGGCAGCATTGTCCAGTTCTATCGTTTTCCAGTCCTGCTCAATTTGTTCAGCGATCGCTTTTAGTTCTAAAATGGCGGCTTCTTGTGTATCTGCAAGCTGATTAATGTGTTGAGCCTGTTTCTCTAACCGTTGCAAAGCAGCATCTATTTGATCAGTAGGAGGAATAGTTGCTGGAATGATAGATGGAATTGGGGATGGAATAATGGGTAGACCAGTAGGGGCAGCTTGCACTGATCGAGCCAACTGTTGCAAATGTTGTATGGATTTTTGCTGAACAGATGTTTGCCGCACGGATTTCTGTTGCAGACGATCGCCTTGAGGGGTGATAGATTCAGGCGATCGCCGGACAGCCCGAACTGGCTCCCAATCGATCCGATCTAGATCTGAGTCAGGTTGAGCAGAAGAGTGCAACTCGGCAAGTTGCAACTGAGCAGGTTGCAACTGAGCAGGTTGCAACGGTGGTAAATCAATTTGAGGAGAATAGGTGGGGCTAGGTGAAACGAAGCTTTCAGGATCAGGCTCCCAAGGATCAACCTGGGCAGTTACTGGACGGCGGGCAGTATAAGCTGCCACCCGCGTTGTCTGAGAGGTAGACGGACGAGCGACATTCATGAGTGTTCTAGAGTTTTGCAAGGGGGGGGATGGGTGAAAACTGGGCGAACGGCTCGAAGCGGGAGCTTGGGTTTCCGCGTGAAAGGACCGTAATTTTGCCTGGATTGCTCTGATTTCTGCCTGTGACTCTCTCATATCAGCTCCTAGCTCATATCTGCTTCTAGGTGGGGCTACCTGATCTATTCAGATGGGATCAACTTCAAGAGGATTAATAAATGGCGATACTACAAAATTTTATTGGTACTTTTGTACTTATCTCTATGCTCACT
>JAAUOQ010000030.1 GCA_012034795.1 Leptolyngbyaceae cyanobacterium CRU_2_3 | reverse complement strand
TGGGCATTAGTTATGCTAGGCACGATATATGAGTGCAGTAGAGTAGCCAATCTTGACTGGTTAAGCTACCCCCAGTATAGGCAACTCAACTTGGACTTGCCGAAACCTAGTGATGCTCCTTGTTGGACTGGATCGCTGATCTTAAGCAATCTGAAAGTCACCCAGCATTTTCACCTCCGGTTCCAGCCAAAGCGACCAGCTTTGCTCAATTTTTGTTGAATGTGGTGAATCAATTGGAAGATATCATTTGCCGTGGCTCCACCACAGTTGAGAATGAAATTGGCATGGCGTTGGGCAATTTGGGCACCGCCAATGCTATACCCTTTTAGACCTTCTTGTTCAATCAACCAACCCGCTTTATAAGGGGTTGGATTGCGGAAAACGCTACCGCAGCTTGGCAAATTATAAGGTTGGGTAGTGCGGCGGCGATTGAGATGCTCTGCTGTGGCAGCAACTAGCTGCTGTGGATCTCCGCCACTTTGTAGCTGGAAGGTGGCTTGAGTCACAATCCGCACAGCCTCTGCGGTAGCAGAGTGGGTATGAAGTTGCAGTGTGGAACTACGGTAGCTGTAATTGAGTTGAGGTGGCGTCCAGATTTCAACGACACCGTCCATTGCTAGGGTCTGAGTATCAACCAAAGTATCGGCTGTGCAGGCATTGTGGGCACCCGCGTTCATGACAACAGCTCCGCCTACCGTACCTGGGATACCCACTGCCCATTCCAGCCCACTCCAGCCTCGCTCAGCAGCTTGCCAAGCCAAGCGGGCGATCGGTTCTCCGGCTGCCGCAGTGACTTGTCCTGTGGCTACATCGAAATGAGCATGACGCAAGTAGCGGGTGCAAATGACTAGGCCTGCTAGCCCTCGATCGCTGATCAGCAAATTGCTGCCTGCACCCAACAACGTAATTGGCAACCCACGAGTTTTTGCCCAATCAAAGCTAGCTTGCAAGTCTTCGATGCGCCGAGGGGCAATGTAAAGTTCTGCTGGCCCTCCTACTTTGAAGGAGGTCAGGGTTGCCAGAGGAACTTGAGATTTAATCAAGCAGTCTGTTCCAGGAATCTGGATCGGCTGGGGTCTATGTCCTATGGGCATAAATCGCGACAACCCTCCGTCTGCCAACGCAAGTTTAGAACTAGGTCTCCCTGAATTTGGAGCATGAGTGGTCGGGGAATCTTTTGAAAGAGTCATGATTTTGCAGGATTGAAAATGCTGGGAATGTAGCGAGGAGGGCCGCTGAATGGATGGCTACGAGCTAACTGGAGGGATGGACTATTATGCCCAATCTCCCAATTTGGCAGTCTAAGTTGGGCTAACACAAATAGAAGGCTGATGATCTTCGGTTTGGTAGAATGCCATCAACTCAGGAATCATGCGGTTTAAGTTGCCTGCTCCTAAAAATAGAACGAGGTCGCCTGGAAGCAAAACCTCTTTTAGGTAGGCAGTAATCTCGGAAACAGTAGATTGATAGATGACTTGAGGATGGTAAGCCGCAATGGACTCTGCTAGCTGTTGACCCGTCACCCGACCATTATTTAGCTCACCCGCACTGTAGATATCAGTGGTAATGACTAAATCTGCCTCGCTAAAGGATTGAGCAAATTCATCCAAGAAGGTTTGTGTGCGGCTGTAGCGATGGGGCTGAAACACTGCCACAACACGACGGCTAGATGTTTTAGCCCGAAGACGGGCAGCAGTTAAAGTTGCCTGGATCTCGCTGGGGTGGTGGGCATAGTCGTCGATAAATAAAATTTGGCTATACTCTCCCCGCTGTTCAAAGCGGCGTCGAGCGCCTTCAAAGGTCTTGAGAATGGGAGCAATTTGGCAAAACTCTAACCCAACTAGTCGCCCAACGGCGATCGCTGCCAAAGCATTACTCAAGTTATGGTTGCCCAACAGCCCTAACTGCAATTGCCCTAACACTTGCCCCCGCTCCCAGACTTGGGCCGTTGTTCCATCTGCTTGATAGACCACTTGATCAACGGTGTAATCGGCTGAGATCTGTGGCTGGATGCTATAGCTAATGGTTGGCTGTAATGCCAAGTTCACAGTAGGACTGTCTATACAAGCAATCAGCGTTTGACATTGCTGGGCAAAAGTTTGGAAAGTGGCAATCACTTCATCTAGTGTGGCGTAATGATCAGGGTGATCGAGTTCAATGTTGGTGACAACGCCAATGTGCGCCGTCAAGTTGACCAAAGAACCATCCGACTCATCTGCTTCCGCCACCAGATAGGGACTTTGACCGGCACGAGCATTCCCCTCCCAAGCCTTAACTTCGCCACCAATCACAATTGTCGGATCTAGCCCAGCTTGCAACAGCAAATAACCAATCATGCTGCTAGTAGTAGTTTTGCCGTGAGTACCGGCAACTGCAATCCCTCGGTACTCATGCATCAATGCTGCTAGTAAATCCGATCGATGAAAAATCGGGCAACCTAGCTTGAGAGCAGCCCGATATTCAGCATTTTCAGGATTAATAGCAGTGGAGCAGATGACTTGAGGAAGTGCTCTTGCATTGAGGCTTTGTCGCGATCCTGATGAAGGATTAAACGCTTCACCTTCATCAGGTTTTGCTGCTTGAAAAGCCTGTAAATTAGCAGCGTCTTGACTACAAAAAATATGAGCACCCTGCTCCTGTAGCCGCTGCGTAATATGGTTGAGACTTAGATCTGAACCAGAAACGGGAAGTTTACGCTGGGTCAAGATATACGCGAGAGCCGACATGCCGATTCCACCGATGCCGATGAAATGAAATGGTCTCCCGCTGAAATCAACAGAATTCAGCATTACAGCTCCTTACACACACCACACCACACCACACCAAATATCACGCGATATCATAGCAAGAATTGCTTTTTCTGCGATATATCTTTCTTTTAGATTTTGTCTAGATGAGCAGAATTATCGCTTGATTAAGAAGATTTGGCCTAACCAGTATCCTGGATTCCGGAATTTTTTTTTAGCATCCTGACGTACAAAAAGTAGCCTCAGATATGTCTAAGTGGTTTCACTAGAAATTTGAAAGATTCCTGAAATTAGCGAATATTTTTTACATGCTTAGCCTTGTATGCTCAAAAAAGCCATTTTGGGAGGAACCTTCAACCCCGTTCACTGGGGACATTTACTACTGGCAGAAACTGCGCTCAACCAGTTAGCACTTGATCAGGTCATTTGGGTTCCCGCTTACCGTCCGTTGCATAAATCTGCTCTCGATTTGGCAGACTTTGAACAGCGATTAAAGATGGTGGAATTGGCGATCGCCTCCCATCCTGATTTTGCCGTCTCTGCCGTAGAACAAAACTTCCCTGGCTCACCTTATGCCATTAATACTTTTCTAAATTTGCAAGCGCTGCATCCGCTGACGCTCTGGTATTGGGTGATCGGATGGGACGCTTTTCAATCTTTGCCCCATTGGTATCGTTGGCAAGAGTTAGTCGATCGCTGTGTTTGGTTAGTGGCTCCCCGCTGGGAAAACCCAGCAATGGCGCAGTGGAATACTTCTGGCTGCGAACAAATCGGTCAAAAAATGGCAGGAGAGGGGGATTCATCTCCAGTGGCAGATTTTAAATATGCCAGCGGTGGGGATATCTTCTGGGCTGATCCGACAATATTGTGGCGATCGCCGCTCCATCCGCTACCTTGTGCCAGAGACAGTCAGACATTACATTCTTGAACAAGAACTCTATCAGCATTAGAGTTTTACGCAAATATCTAAGTTTTACGCAGAGAATTAAGTTGCATCTGTGCAATTTGATCGGCTGAATCGGAGAATCCTGAGATGCCCTGGCTATTCCCTGCCCAGGTTGAAAATGATGAGCATAAATACTTAATTCCTCGAATCCCTGCCTGGCTTAGGTTTTAGCACCTAATCCCCCTAAATCTCGCCTAAAACTGCGATCCCCAACTCTTGAGAGGCAAACTCTTAAAAGTGTATGATTTGAGTCACTACTTTTAACGATTTTTTTATTTCTAGCAAGAGGGCAAGGCGCAGTGATTAGAGTAGCAATCAATGGTTTTGGGCGAATCGGGCGCAATTTCATGCGGTGTTGGCTAGGACGGGAAAATAGCCAAATTGATGTGGTTGCAATCAACGATACCTCTGACCCTAGAACTAATGCTCACCTGTTGAGATACGATTCTATGTTGGGCAAACTTGATGCCGACATCAGTGCCGATGACAACACCATTACCGCTAATGGGCATGTCATCAAATGTACCTCCGACCGCAATCCTCTCAACCTCCCTTGGAAAGCTTGGGATGTTGATTTGATTATTGAGTCCACAGGGGTGTTTGTTTCCAAAGAAGGGGCGTCTAAGCATTTGGAAGCAGGGGCTAAGAAAGTATTAATCACGGCTCCTGGTAAAGGAGAAGATGGCACGTTTGTCATGGGCGTTAACCATCACGATTATGACCATAGCAAACACAACATCATCAGCAACGCGAGTTGTACAACAAACTGCCTAGCACCCATTGCCAAGGTCTTGCACGAAAATTTCGGCATCATTAAAGGCACAATGACCACGACCCACAGCTACACCGGAGATCAGCGGCTTCTAGACGCTAGTCACCGAGATGTGCGTCGGGCCCGTGCTGCTGCCCTTAACATTGTTCCTACTACCACCGGGGCTGCTAAAGCGGTTGCGCTCGTGCTGCCTGCCTTGAAGGGCAAACTCAATGGCATTGCATTGCGAGTGCCCACGCCTAACGTGTCTGTGGTTGACCTGGTGATTCAGGTAGAAAAGCCAACCATCGTTGAGCAGGTTAACGATGCCTTTAAACACGCTGCTGAAGGATCGATGAAGGGAATTTTGGGCTATAGCGATTTAGAGCTGGTATCTTGCGATTATCGGGGAACTGACGAATCGTCGATCGTTGATTCTAGCCTCACGATGGTCATGGGCGGCGACATGGTAAAGGTGATTGCCTGGTATGACAACGAATGGGGTTACAGCCAGCGGGTGGTTGACTTGGCTGAGTTGGTAGCTCAGCACTGGGCCTAGTTGCTTGAGAGAGGGCTATGACAGCCGCTCAGAGAGTTAGTCCATAGCAATGAGGGCGCAGAGTGCTGCGCCCTCATTGCTTAAGTTGTTAATTAGGCATAATCAGGCAGATGTAGATTCTTGCCCCAGTTGAGGAGCTTCAAACTTATACCCCACCCCACGCACCGTCTGAATTAGAGCCGGTTGAGAGGTGTCAATCTCAATCTTCTTGCGGATTTGTCCAATATGAACATCTACCACCCGCTGATCCCCTACATATTCGTAATCCCAAACTTTTTGAATTAACTCTGCTCGTCGCCAAACCCGTCCTGGATGGCTAGCCAGAAAATGGAGGAGGTCAAATTCTAGGGCAGTCAGCGGCACGATGTCACCATTGAGTGTCACCTCGCGACGTACTGGATCAATCATTAAGCCATTGAAGGTGAGACACTGCTGCTCTGCGGTCGTTACAGGGCGCTGACGCTTCAAAATTGCCCCGACGCGCACCTCCAGTTCTCCTAAGCTAAAGGGTTTGGTCAGATAGTCATCTGCACCTAGAGCAAAGCCTCGAATTTTGTCTGCCTCATCACTGCGGCTAGTCAGCATCAATACGAAGACATTGGTGCGGCTTTGCATCTCTTGGCAGAGGTTGTAGCCTGTCGCATCTGGCAAATTTACATCCAGAATGACCAAATCTGGATTGAACTGCTCAAACATTGCTAGAGCACTCTTGCCGTCTTCGGCAGATTCCAGCTGATAGTTCTGCTTTGAGAGGAATCGGTGAATCAGAGTCCGGATGGCAGGATCGTCATCAACTACAAGAATCTTGGCTGGAGCCATAGCCATAACCTTAGCGCTATCAAATATAAAGTGAGTAGAGAAAAGGCGTCGATGGGTGGGTTGTTCAAACGGTATCCAAACTAAGGGAAATTGAAAGGGATTATTATGATTGCCTCAGCAATAGATCCACAATCAATATATACTCTGCATATTATGGGGTTACAGAAATAATTATTAGTTTGAAAACTATCTATCTAGAGGGTGCCACCATACAGCATTAATTTCGGTAGCCCAACCTCAAGGTTACGAAATTTTAAGATGGACAAGCCGCCTAGCCGAATCTTCACGTTGAGTCTATTTGCGAAACGCGGGTAGATGGTTACACTATTTGCTATCGGCACTAGCTGGCTTAGGTGGGTGACACTGAAACTTGGAAGAGTAGTCTCCCTGACTGTTCTTATGCCAATCATAATCGAATTATGTAAGGGAGTCTTCCGGAGGTTATACATGAGCGACAAAAATCACTACGAGTTGCTTGGGGTGACAGATGATTCGTCATTTGACGAGATTCAGGCGGCCAAAGCTAGTCTGATCCAGGAATGTGGCAATGATCGAAAACAGATAGAAGCAATTGAGGCAGCCTACGATGCCATCCTGATGGATCGCCTTCGCCTTCGTCAAGAAGGTAAGATCAAAGTCCCCGATCGGATTCGGTTTCCAGAACGATTGATTGAACCACCCTCTGACTATACTCCAACCCCTCCGAAGCAAACTCCGGATTGGCTACAGAGATTAGTAGATACCCCTAGTCGCAATGATATCTTAATCCCTGCTGCTCTTTTCGGAGGAGCAAGCTTGCTAAGCTTGAGCGCACCCTCGCTGGCTCTGGCTTTGGGAGTAGCGTTTACCCTATATTTTCTAAACCGCAAGGAGCGTAAATTTGGGCGTGCCTTTCTACTCACGGTTTTAGGGCTAGTGTTCGGTATTGTACTGGGTATCCAAATTGGCGGACTGATTGCTACTCAATTAGCCTCAGCCTCTATTCCCGTAGAAAGCTTTGCTGCGGTTGTCACCTTTATTGTTTTATGGTTGACTAGCAGTTTCCTGCGCTAGTCTGGTGTACCTTGCCATTGATCATCCGCCTGTCTGCCTCGGTATAGCCCCGCGAGTGCGCCAATTGCGTATTTGACGAGGGTATCCCCGACTAGAATGGAGGCAATAATGGCAGGCGGGAATTCTTCAACGCCCCAGAAGGCGATGATCGTGAACAGCACTGTGTCTAAGGGGACTGAGATAGCATTGCTGCCTGCTACTCGGACAAACCAAGATTTTTGAATCAACCGCTGATAAATTTCCGTATCAGCCGTTTCTGCTAGCACAATTGCTAGAAATGATGCAGCAATAATTCGGATGGGTACACCCAGGACAGCACTCATCAACACATTAGTGCCAGCAGCTACCGCGATCGCCCGATACACATAGCGCCTGCCGTACTGGTGCAACCGATCGCGCTGGGTAAAGGTCACACCAAAAATAAACGTCCCAATGGCTGCCTGACCGTAGAACGGGAAGGGAATAAACCAGGTGGCGGTGTAGTTTGCTCCTAACACTGCCAGGATATAAATCAAGCTATTGATAATCATGCGATCGCTCAAGCTAGGTTGCCGGCCCTTCAGTGTAGCGCTTAGAGCGATCGATGTTGAGAGTTTAAAAGTTTAGGCTTATTCAGTATGAGCTTAAGCGTCTTCTAGATTGTCCTCTGCATCGCGTAGCTTGGGAGAGGTGGTAAACAAACCAGCTTTGATGGCAAAGTCAACTGTCGCAGGCTGCACCGCAAAGGCAGGAGTAGCTGAGTTTTCGGCCGTTGGCACGGGCGATAAAACAGTAGTCTGATGGCAGAAGACAGTCAGAACACAAGAGCAAAGCGCCAGAACGACGAAATCCAGATTGCCTCCTGACTGAAGCCATTGCACCAGATAGGGCGTTTCAGGGGAGTGAGATGAAGCAATGGGACTGAGATGGGCAGGCTGACGCAGAACCATTGGAGCAGAAGCATGAGCAAGCCTAGGCGATACTGCCAACAACGAGCGGGGTTCTGAGCGATCGCAGTAGTCCAAATTGTGTTTTTCCTGGTGTGGTTCACGGTTCTACGCCTCAATTTGTAGCCATCATCGTCAATTTACAGCAGCCGCGCATTTTGTCAGGAGACAAGCGCTCGTCAGGGGATGGACAGACGAGCACGATACGCTGGGCTATCAATCTGTTTTAACAAAGTCTGCGATAGATTCTGCAAGTAAACTCTATTAGCAAGACTCTATAGTAAGACTGCCCTGTTCCGGGATTGAAGTTGCAGCTTAGCACTAGTAGGCTGTCAACGACCCATTATTCACTGATTGTGTTCCCAGTATCCAATATCATGTTCCCGGTAGTTCCCTCTAAGCTGACTCTCTTAAATTTAGCGAATGAGATGAGCGCGCTTGAGAGTGATCTGCTGAGTTAAGCTCAAGTAACGATGACTGCAAGTGATAGAATGTCCTACAAGCTAGGGGTGCCTGAGTAAGTCAGGCTGAGATTACACCCTCGGAACCTGAGTCTGGTTAGTACCAGCGGAGGGAAGCGTTGACTGAGGTCTACGTATGGCGATCAGCGATCGCCCTATAAAAAGGTAAAAGGCAACAGGTAGAAGCAAAAATCAAGGCTGGCGCTATGCCATAGCTTTGGTGATTCTAGTCTGCTCAAAGCCAATTGCTGCCTCAAAACACCCCTAGCTGAGCACACTCTAGTCCAAAGCGGGGGTTACACTATCATGTCTACCGGAGCGATCGCCTTATTAGTCACGCTGATAACGGCAGGTGTATTTTCATTACTGGGTTTGCTTCATGCCAGTCGGCAAACCATGAACATTGAAGAATTTATGGTCAGCCGCAATCGATTTGGCACTGGCATGTCGCTAGCGACGATTGTGGCGTCAGCTATGGGCGTTTGGATCTTGTTTAGTCCGCCACAGGTGGGAGCAACGAGCGGCATTGCCGGAATTATTGGCTACTGCATTGGCTCAGCTATGCCACTGGTCTTATTTACGCAGGTGGGTCCTAGGATTCGCCATTTAATGCCAAAAGGGCATTCGCTAAATGAGTTTGTCTTGTATCGCTTTGGCAACGCCATGTATGTGCTGACCCTGGGCATCATTGTGTTTTACATGTTTATTTATCTGGCGGCAGAATTGACGGCGATCGCCAAAGCGGTGCAAATTCTAGCCGATGTGCCCTTGGGCTGGACGGCTCTACTGGTGATCACTGCCACGTTTATCTACACCACTTATGGCGGGTTGGGAGCCTCAATTTTTACTGATGCCATTCAGTTTGCCGTGATGCTGCCGTTGTTGTTGATCAGCTTTGGGGTAGCGTTAGCCGCCTTGGGAGGGTGGGGCAATGCCTTCGCGCCTGTACAAATTCAAGCGCCACAACTGCTGGATTTAGGGTATGGGGATGGAATTAAGTTTGGGGTAACGCTAATGATTGCGATCGTTGCGGCGGAAATGTTCAACCAAAGCAACTGGCAGCGGATTTATGCGTGCCGCAATGATCAAGCAGTACAACGGTCATTTTTAGGAGGTGCTTTAGCGGTTCTGCCGATCATTTTAATTTCGGGTGGGCTGGGTTTGCTAGCTGCCCATTTTGGTTTCAATGACGATCGCGCTTTCTTTTCTTTACTAAAGCAACTGGCTTTACCGCTATGGTTCACCCTAGTCGTGCTGGTATTGGCGCTGGCATTGGTCATGAGCACCATTTCTGCCTTGCTGAATGGGATTGCCAGTGTCTTCACCATTGATCTGATGCGGCTCTTTCCACAAATGCAGTCGAGTGGCTTGTTGCGGGCTTCGCGAGTCCTGACCGTGGCGATCGGCATTCCGGCCATTCTGATTGCCGCCCAAGGCTATGACGTACTTTATCTCTTCTTGCTGGCAGATCTCGTCTGCGCTGGAGCTTTTTTCCCAGTGCTGTATGGTTTTTATTCGCGTCGTCTAACCGGGACAGCAGCCCTAGTCAGCGCTTTACTGGGGATTGCAGCAGGGGCACTGTTTTTCCCAAAACCAGACTTTAGCGCCTGGTTAAACATTCCCTGGGGGGGCGACTTGCTGGTCAGCTTTGCGTTGGCTTGGGTGGTGTCGATGGTAGTAGCGATCGCAGCTAGCCTCACCAGCCAGAAATCATTTGACTTCCAGAAGCTGCGAATGCAAAGCCATTCCTACCTCAACTTAGAAGAAGGATTAGAAGAAGAGACAGTGGGTATTGTCAAATAAAACGATTTCCCTAAAATCAATGCCCCAACGGGGTGCGGGCATCTTGCCTGTGTCGCGACAAGTAAGGCTCGCACTCAATCAGGGCTAATCGGCAGGGCTAATCGGGCGCAGTATTTCTCACGGGCGAAGAATCAGTTGCTGCAACCGATGACTTTCCATGGCCAACACCCGTCTGGCAAAGTCACGATCATGCTCTAGAATATCATCAAAGGTATCTACCGGAACTGCTAAAACCCTTGTAGGGTCGGCTTTGGCCACAATTGTATTGGCAAGTGCTTCATGGGATAAAACTTCCAATTCATCTAACACATAGCCCGGCAAAAGTGATTCAACAATCACTTTGCCATCTTTCTGATGTCTTTGAATTTCTACTACACCTTCAATTAACAGTAATAGTTCGCGACAAGTATCCCCTGCTTCTGTAATGATGTCATCGGCTTGATAAATTTTGATCTCTGCTCGATTGGCTAATTCAATCAAAGTGTTGGTATGGATATTGCCGAAGAAGTCGCTGTTAAACAGAAAAACTAGCTTTTCTAAGGTGACAAACGAGGTCAGTTCAGCCTTGGGTGGAGTCGTAGATTGAGTTGTAGATTGAGTTGTAGATTGAGTTGTAGATTGAGCGATCGCTGCTGCAACTTGTTGTACCAAAGGATGGACTCTAAGATGAGTCGTGAGATTGGCTGTAAGCAAATGTTGGGCTTGGACGTTAGCCTGATTAAAATCAACTTGGTAGAGCACATAAAGACTAACAGCTTGAATCAGAGGATTGGGATCAAACAGGAGAGTTTCTAAGTGGAGGGCGATCGCACTGGGTTCCAATGCCAGTGAACAAGTTAAAGGCGCTTCACCGGGTTGACTCAGAATAGCCAAAATAGCGGGGCTGAGCCGCTGGTGCCAACTTACAAAAGAGTCAGGATGCAGGGCACTCTCTTCGAGGATTTCTTGGAGGACTGTAGGAGACAAGGCAGCTAAAGCGCCGGATAGCCGCAGGGCGGCAGACTCAGAATCCAGATGCTCTAGGATCTCTAGCAGTCCTGTGACCAGCAGGCGCTTTTTCTGTTTGACGGCAGAGCGTAACAAACTCAATACTTTTTCCTGGTAGTGCAGGATGGGCTGATTAAGCGCATGATATCGACGAATCAGATTATCCAATTGTTCCAGTAAGAAGTCGGCTCGGCGAAGGATGGCTGTTTCGGGGTCAAGATTTTCTAAAATCTCAGCTTCTTCATAGGCTGTAACTGAGTATTCTCGTCTCAGCGTGCGTAGGGCATCTGGCTCGTTATTCAACAAATTATCAATTGATTTTTTCTCAGGTTTGCTGCTTCGAGGTGATGTTGGACTTGCCGCTGTTGCAAGTCAGCATTCTCTCTAAGGCTTTACGGTATCCGCTCAGGCGCACCAGGTTTTCTCGCGATCGCTGTTGATGAGGATTGAGCAATTCTGGATCTTCAACGCCCAATTCTTCCAATACCAGCCGGTGTTCCTCTTCGCTGACATCCAACTCCGATCGCATATCTTGCAACACCTCTAAACTACTGGAAGTGTTGACATAGCCTTCCTCCAGAGCTTCCCGCAGTACACCTTTATAGGCTTGATGCCGCTTTTCTTTGGTAAATCCAGGTAGTACTTTTGCCAGTACATATACTTCGTCTGTGTTGAGATCGTCTAGCGATCGCCCCTCCATGAATTGAGATATATTCAGCTTCAAACGGTTGAGTTGTCGGCGCAAGCGAATAGCCAGGCTTTCGCGGGAATAGAGTTCGGGGCTACGGTGCCAGGTGCGGTATAACCAGAGAGTACTCAGCCCAACTAAGACTGCTTCGTAGAAAAATTGCACCGGCAGCGGCATCAACAAAATTAGCGGTCGTCCGCCAAAATGAAAAAGAAATTGAACACCAGGAACGTCCCTACAGTAAAAATCCGGTGCTGGATCACCTCTTTACTGACCATTTGTTTAGTGCGTCGAATATGAGTCTGATAGCGTTTTTCAATCCATCGTCCTAACCAATAGCCGCTACCGCTAAAAACACCTAGCGTCAGCGGTACCGCAACTAGTTTAGGAATGGCGATCGGATTGCCCCAGATATAGAAACCAGGATTGAACAGCGTTGCCAACTGATTTTCCTGATGGGCCCAGGCTCCAGAAAAGTAGTAATCCCAGTTGCCAGCGTAGAGATAGTAATAGCAGAAATAGCCTACAACCAAGCCAATGTAGCCATAGTAAAGGACTTTCTGCTCAGGTTTGGAAATGCCATCCCAATAGGCTCGTTCTGAATCAATGTCAATGCAGGGATTTTGGCAAGCCACGCAAGCACTTTGCTCTCTACCCTCGTCATTAATGACACGACACATGGATTGTGTGACTTGCTGATCCCCTGTGTGAGATTTGCTGGTAAGGAGTCCCCCTGGTTCGGCGTAGATGCTTTGGACGGGAGCCATTGGACAAAAGTAGTGACACCAGGACTTCCCACTGTAAAGATAGCCAACTGTGATGGCCGCTGCGATCGTCAGCAACAGCCAAATTGCCAATGCCAAGCGATCGGCATTAATAAACAAAATTCGGGAACACAGCCCCGCATACAGCAAGCCAAATTGTAGATAAGCAGAATTACGTCCTAGCCATGATCCAGGCTTAACTTTGACTAATTCATAGCGAATTGCCTGGGTTTTAGGGTTAACCCGCTTAACCTGACGCTGCCATCCCAACGCTCGTGGAAGTTGGGACAAAAAGAGAGAGGGCAGACCCGTCGCCATAGCTCATGTCCAAACACCAGCAAGATAAAAATAGAAGCTGGAACGATCGCTCCCCAAAACAGCATTGCCCCCAATGCGTAGGGTTGTTCTTCTAGACAAACCCCTTGCACCTTGACACAACTGGATGGATCGATTCGCAAAGGGCTGAGGGTATTTTGGGAGTTGGTAAACCAAGGCGAAAGCGGGTCATAGAACAGAGAAACAATCAACAGGAGCCAACTTAGAGTCAGCACCCATCGCACGAGATGCATTTGCCGTTCAGCAATTTGACCGAACATAGATTCTTAACCCAATTGGATTGCTATACGTCAAAGGGGTTGATTCAATTAGCCCTAAAATCTGACTTTTGCCTTTAGTTTTGGCTGCAAACCGGACACTTTGAGGCTTTATCAAAACATGAGGTAAGCCACATTTATCTTGATCTCGCTGTGGGTCTTCTTCGATGATTTAGGGCAGAGCAGGAAGACTTGAGCCTGTTTTTAGCTTAGCAGGATGTTCGATTCAACCATCAGTAAAAATAAATGATTATTTTAATAGTTATCATAAAAAATCTATATTGCTAACTTTTTGAAGGGAACGGCTTGATAATTTGCAACGAAAAAATATTAGGCATCAAATATTTTGGCTACACTAGCGCGGATTGATTTAAGCGTGATAGTCTTACTAACAAGCTAGGGGTGCCTGAGTGATCAGGCTGAGATTAGACCCTTAGAACCTGAGTCCGGTTAGCACCGGTGGAGGGAAGCTGTTTATCCAAGGAACTCAATATGCGAACAGACTGGGTTGCTCAGCGGCGCGGACACAGTAATGTGTCTCAAATGTACTATGCTCGTCAGGGCATCGTGACCGAGGAAATGAGCTATGTGGCACGGCAGGAAAACTTATCCGAGGAATTCATTCGGGATGAAGTAGCACGAGGGCGGATGATTATTCCAGCTAACATTAATCATCCAAATTTGGAACCAATGGCGATCGGTATTGCCTCCCGCTGCAAAGTCAACGCTAACATTGGGGCATCTCCCAATTCATCTCACTTGGAAGAAGAGTTAGATAAACTACGGTTGGCGGTGAAGTATGGTGCTGATACGGTGATGGATCTGTCTACAGGTGGCGGCAATTTAGATCAAATCCGCGCTGCGATCATACAAAACTTCGCCCGTGCCCATCGGCACAGTTCCAATTTATCAAGCGCTGGAAAGTGTCCACGGCAATATTGAACAATTAACCCCTGATGACTTTCTGCATGTGATTGAAAAACACGCGCAACAGGGTGTCGATTACATGACCATTCACGCTGGGATATTGATTGAGCATTTGCCACTGGTCAAAGGTCGGCTGACGGGCATTGTTTCTAGAGGCGGTGGTATTCTCGCTCGCTGGATGCTGCATCACCACAAACAAAATCCGCTCTACACGCACTTTCAAGACATCATCGAGATTTTCAAACGCTATGATGTTTCGTTTAGTTTGGGCGATTCGCTGCGTCCGGGTTGCCAGCATGATGCCTCTGATGCGGCTCAGTTGGCAGAGCTAAAAACATTGGGAAATCTGACTCGCAAAGCTTGGGAACACGATGTGCAGGTGATGGTGGAAGGGCCAGGACATGTGCCGATGGATCAGATTGAATTCAACGTTCGCAAACAAATGGCAGAATGCTCTGAGGCTCCTTTCTATGTTTTGGGGCCGCTGGTGACAGACATTGCACCCGGATATGACCACATTACTTCAGCGATCGGGGCGGCAATGGCAGGCTGGTATGGCACGGCCATGCTCTGCTATGTCACACCCAAAGAGCATCTGGGTTTGCCCAATGCCGAAGATGTTCGGAATGGTTTGATTGCCTACAAAATTGCGGCTCATGCGGCTGATATTGCGCGGCATCGCCCAGGCGCGCGCGATCGCGATGATGAACTCTCGCAAGCCCGCTATAACTTTGACTGGAATCGCCAGTTTGAGCTATCCCTCGATCCCGATCGCGCTCGCGAATATCACGATGAAACACTGCCCGCAGACATCTACAAAACTGCTGAATTTTGCTCTATGTGCGGCCCTAAGTTCTGTCCTATGCAGACCAAAGTGGATATGGAGGCATTGACTGAACTAGAGAACATCTGGCAAAGTCTGCTGCTGAGGTTTTGCTGAGCTAGTGGAACTCTGCCCAAATAAGTCTCAAAAGTCTCAATCGAAGTTTGGCTGGTGCTCTCGTGTTGTATTGCTTGGCTATTGGTTTGGGCGCATGTTACCCAAACCGATAACCAAAGCCGCGCATTGTAATCAAATATTCGGGTTGACTGGGGTTAGTTTCTAACTTTTCTCGTAACCAACGGATATGCACATCCAGAGTTTTGTAATCTCCACTAAAATCTTTGCCCCAAACTCGTTTCATGAGTTGCTCCCGTGACCAAACTTGGCGGGGTTGCTGCATCAGTAGTTCTAGAAGTTGGAGTTCCTTGGGCGATAGCGACACTGCCTGACCTCGCACCATTACACTAGACGATTGCAGATTGAGCACTACATCTCGAACTTGCAGCACGGGCAGAGGGGAAGGGGCATCCCAGCGGCGCAGTAGAGCTCGACAACGGGCAATCAGTTCTCGCATTCCAAAAGGCTTGGGCAAGTAGTCGTCGGCTCCCCAATCTAATCCCATGATGCGATCGCTCTCACTGGACTTAGCGCTGATCATCAGAATGGGCAAATTGCTGCCACACTGACGAATTTGGCGGCAGAGATCGAAGCCGCTCATGTCTGGCAGGATCAAATCCAGAATCATCAGATCAGGAATAGCCTCTGAGCTTTGAGTTTCAGACGGCAACACAAAATTTAGACCCGTTGCCCCATTAGCAGCAGTCAAGACCTCATAGCTCTCTTGCTGAAGGGAAAGGGCGATCGTTTCGCGAATCAACCCGTCATCTTCAACAATCAAAATTCTTGCTGATCGGCGAATAGTTCTCGCTCTGTTTGCTTTTGATATCAGCATAGACCAGCCTAGACAAATGGAAACCGAGCGAGGATAAAGACTTAAGAAACCTAAGTGACTTGAAAAACCTAAGTGACTTGAAAAACCTAAGTGACTTGAGAATTTCTAAAATCGATTCTTCTGAAATTTATTGCGGAAATAGATGGCAGTCGCATTCATAGTGAGCAGTAGCAGCATCAGAATAATGATGCCAGCAGCAGCATTGTCATGGAAGGCAGGCTGAGGGCGAGAAATCCAGTTATAAATCTGGATCGGCAGCACTGTAAACGGGCTTTTCAGATCGGTAGGTAGATAGGGCACAAAGGTGAGTGCACCGATTACGACTAGGGGAGCGGTTTCACCGATCGCTCGTGCTAATGCCAGAATGGTACCCGTAAGGATGCCTGGCAGAGCGATCGGCAAGATTTGCTCTCGCACTACTTGCCACTGGGTTGCACCTAGGGCAAAGCCAGCCAAGCGGAGGCTATTGGGAACGGCACGTAGCGCTTCTCGTGTAGAGACAATTACAATGGGCAAGACCAGCAGCGATAGAATTAAGCCGCCCGATAATACCGATCGCCCCCCTGTGATGGGTGCCATGCTCCGCACGAAGATCTGGAGTCCTAGTAAGCCGTAAATAATCGAGGGGACACCCGCCAGGTTGTTAATATTGATTTCAATAATTTGGTTAAACCAGGTGTCGGTTGCAAATTCTTCCAAATAGATGGCTGCCCCAATGCCAATGGGGAAAGCAAACAGCGCCACTAACCCTAACATCCAGATGGTGCCAACTAACGCTGGCGCAATACCAGCGGCAGCAGCACGCCGAGACGGAAAACTGGTGAGAAACTGCCAGTTGAGCCGGGGTAAGCCGTCCACCAAAAAGTCATACAACAAAACGACCAGGGCCAAAATGGAAAGGGCGATCGCTACTCGGCAGGCAAACAAAAAACAGCCCATTCCAGCCCGATAACGATAGGGAAGACTTAACTGGTGAATCGGGGTGTATTTGAAGCTGATCCCAGGAGGCTGGGAT
>JAAUOQ010000399.1 GCA_012034795.1 Leptolyngbyaceae cyanobacterium CRU_2_3 | reverse complement strand
AAGGGGCAGCATCGGCTCTACCGATCGCAGTGCAGGGGTTTGCCCCGTTGTTGGAACTTGAGTTAGAACTTGAGTTGAAACGTTAACTGCCGTTTCGGCGGTAGGGCAGTCTTCAGCAGGAGTTGGGGCAGCAAGTCCACTAGAGCACGAATTAGGTTGGATTTGAACGATTTTCCGGTTTCTTGAATGGTTTGGAATAAGATGCGGCTGAGAAACTCTCGCACATCGTCTTCTATCCCAGCTTGGCCGCGATCGCCTTGATTGGCAATCAGGGTATTGATCGCTAACCTGATCGCTTGTTTTGCTGTTAATACGACCCACGGCTCAGAAAAATTTTCACCTTGAGGAAGCTGATCCACCATCGCAACAGATTCGATGTAGGTGTAGTTGTACTGATACGCAGATGCTAAAGGTTGTCCCTGTTGTGGAGAGTGTGTGTCGTTCATAACCATCCCTCATAAGTTCTGACTCGAATTGGACTTGACCACTGTCATGATCTAGCACGATCATGATCCAGGCATTAAGCTCAAAGTTCTGTTGAAAAACCACCTTTGAATACTACCCTCAAGGGTGATTTTCGGCTCACAGGGCAAGTGTCAGAACTCAGCTTTTTCATTCATCTGACACTTCTCTAACACACAATCCTCTTGGGCATTGCTTCATTGTAGGAAGGATTTTTCAAAAACGCTCTAGATCTTCCGTGCTGGCTCGATCCGCAGCACATACTCGATCCGCAGCACTTTCAATGTGACGGTGTGTAGCGATCGCTGTAATTAATCTTAAAATCAACCTCACTGGATTGAGACAATGCCATGCTGAACCCAATGAGTGATCTACTATTAGTCATCTTGCTCAGTCACAGAAATCCTATTAGGAGCAGCTTAGTATGGATATCAATACAATAAATTTTTCTCATCCAGAAAGAGAATGCGATTTGGTGATGAAAGGAGGCATTACCAGCGGCATTGTGTATCCCCGGATTGTTCTTAAGCTAGCAGGCGAAGGGAAATATCGGTTTCGCAATGTGGGAGGAACTTCGGCTGGGGCAATTGCAGCAGCAGTCATGGCGGCAGCAGAGTTTGGACGCGAAACCGGAGGATTCCCAAGATTTCACGAACTGAGTCAGAAATTAGCAGAACCAGGATTCTTATTCAATTTATTTCAGCCTTCCCCATCGCTAAAGCCGCTGATGTACACGCTGCTGGAAGTGTCAGGTAAGATTTCACCCGATGAGGGTTTAGAGCATCCCACTGCCAACTCAGTGCCATCCGAGGCACCGAAACCCGCTTCTACTACGACTACTAACACGACTACTAGCACGACAAGTGGAATGCAGTTTGGGGCAAGTACAGTATTAGGGCTGGTGGGTGTCCTCAAACGACGACATCCTATCGTTGCAAAGGCAGGAGCACAGCAGGGACTACTGCTTGGGTTAGGAGTTGCCTTGGGGCTGACGGCGATCGCTTCCGTCGTTTTTTACGGCGTTGCAGCCTACACTGATACAGACTTGAGCATTTGGGCCGCAGTTTTTCTGGCGATCGTCTTGGGAATTCCTTTGGGGTGGCTGGGATATACACTGGGGATTTTAGGATTTGGAGCGATCGATTTAGTCAAAAAATTACTCAAGAACTACCACAAGACAATTTCTTTGGTATTTGTACAGGACGGCAAGCTACTGACTCAACGGATGTCGATAAGGTCGATAAGAGTGTGCTAACAGATTGGTTGAGCAGTGAAATCGATCGAATTGCTGGGGTTAGTCACCCGCTGACCTTTGGCGATCTACAACACAAAACATTGCCATCCGATGCAGATCATCCTGAAAGAACCAATGTTGGCATTCATCTCAACATGGTGACTTCTAACCTAAGTCAGAACCAGCCTTACACGCTGCCCTTTGAAAAAGGACATCTGTTTCTGTTTAGTGAACATGATTTTAGCAAGCTATTTCCACCCAATGTAGTGGCGCATTTGAAAACTCATGGAGGTAAACAGCGCCAGTTTATCTACGAGGGTAAACCGCAAGAATTTACTCTATCGCCTAATAGTTCTTATTACTTTTTGCCCGACCCTGAGACAATGCCGGTTGTGGTTGCCATGCGGATGAGTTTAAGTTTTCCGCTGCTCATTAGTGCTGTGCCGCTCTACACTATCAAGCAATCGGCAATGGCAAAACAGAATGGTTTGTCCCACAAAAGTTATGTGCTAGACGACCAACATGATTTGCAGCGAAATTGGTTTAGCGATGGTGGAATTTCCAGCAACTTCCCCATTCACTTCTTTGATTCATGGCTCCCAAGTCGCCCAACTTTTGGAGTGAACCTAACCTCAGTTTCAGAAGAAGCACTCGTTTCAGAAGAGTCCAGATTTTCTGGGGACAAACACTTGAGTCCAGAGAATTTAACGGTGACTTCTAGCCCCTTGTCTACGACACAGACATTAGATCCTGAAGCTTCTCCGGCAAATCGAAAAGATGTTTATCTTCCTAACATCGGTGCCATTCCTGCTCCAGAGTGGATAGATTTGAAAGATAGCTTACCTACATTCCTCTGGCAAATTTTTCGACTTCGCAAAATTATCGAGATACAATGCAGTCCTATCTTCCAGGCTATCGGGAACGAATTGTGCAGGTTCGCCTGACTGACACAGAAGGGGGACTGAATTTGGCCATGCCTCGCAGTACGATTGATGCGGTGATGCAGAAAGGTGAAGATGCAGGTGAAGTTTTACGCACAGAATTTAACTTTGACAAGCATAAATGGGTGCGCCTCCGGGTGTTACTCGGCTTACTGGATGATAAGTTGCGAGAAACCTATGAAAAAGCATTAAAAAATGATAAGTTTCAAGCAGCCGCACTGGTTGACAAAGCCCAGTCTGAGCATTTACCCTTTCAATACAATTCGGTAGAAGGTGCCGATAAAGCCAAGGAGGCAATCGAGCGGATCAAAAAATCCGCAGAGGTAGTGTGGAATCAAGAGCCGTCGCTCAACCAAGATGCAGATTCACCCCGACCGCGATCGGTTCTCCGTACCACCCCAGAGTTTTAGCCATGCCTTGCCCTAGCGGCATCAACAGCAAAGTTTGACGGGGTGAAAACTTGAAAAATTTTCTACCTATTTTTCTACCTGTAAATAGGTTAATTGGCAGGAGTTGTCTGTTGCTGATTCGCTGGGGTATTAATTTCAATTCCTTTGGAACTCAACCGCACTCCAAAGAACCAAGCTATGACTCCCAATGACACGATGCCAACCAAGGTGAACACAAATAGGTTGCCCGAAAAGATGCTGGTTGATGTTTTGCTCTGCGTTGCATTATCGCTCGCTGTCTGATCTGCCCTGTATGCTGAGATTGGGATTTTATTGAGGGGTTCGGGGACACCTCCATCAGACCTATTGCTGTAGGCTCCGCTGCCTTGTTGAACTTGTCCGATCGTCGGGTTAGGAGTTTCCCAAATATCATCGTAAATCGAGCTATCATCAGTGCGGATTGGCTCGGTGCTGATTGGAGTAGCTGTCCGTTGAGAACCAGGCTGTAAAATTTCAGCGATCGCTGCTGCTAAAGCTGGATCACCTTGCAGCATCATTTCTAGTTCTTCCTGTAAAGCCTCTTTCCAAACCTCACTTTCAGGTTTAGCAGCGACTTGCTCAACGGCAGCTTTCACGGCTTCGTCTGCCTCAATCTTCGGACCCAACTTTTCCCACACGGTTTTTGCCTTGTTCCAGTCATTCTCGTCAAACTTTTTGGCAGCACGATTGTTGGTTTGAGGGCTGAGTTTAATCAAAAAGGGCAGAAAAGGGGCGAGGAAGGTTGTCAATACGGCTGTATCCATTGGGCAGACCTTAAAATTAGAGAATTACTAGGGTGGAGGACGAGACTGAAACAGAGGTGGGAGCCATTGTGAAGATTGAACTGAGTCAGTCCATAGCCTAACTCAGGCATGGTTAACCATGCCAATATTAGGAAAATAAAAATTTAGAACATTTTAATATTCGCGAGCAGACCTATAGCAATTTTCAATGACGTAAAGGCCGGATTATCTTTAAAAAGCCTTGTGGAGCAAGGTTTTCAAAAACACTCTAATTTTTTGTCTTCAATAGAAAAAACACCGGCTTCATGAAAAACCCATTAACGGCAAGGTTGTTGAGCGCGCCAAGACAACAGTTTTAGATGTTCGCATCAGACGCCAAATAATTACATGTAAGACTCGATTTCACTTGCAAAAACGCTGAATGATAAGCTGGTCATTCAAAAGAAAATAGATCATCTCTTGCAAAAAAAATCAGGCACGCCCGAATCGCTATGCTGAATAAAAGTCAAAGAGCCCCGCAATTGGGGCCCTTCGATACAATTTATAAAAGGTTTTTCTTTAT
>JAAUOQ010000398.1 GCA_012034795.1 Leptolyngbyaceae cyanobacterium CRU_2_3 | reverse complement strand
TATAGCGCTTCGCGCTTGTGATAAAACCAAATATTTTTGAAAGCCTCGCGGAGCGAGGCTTTCAAAAAATAAGCTGTACTCTATTCAATTGAAAATTTCTATATGTAGCAATCCCAAGTCAATTGTGAGATTTCTCTGGAGTGCTAGCCTCTCGATCATGCTGGGTCACGGGCAAGATTCCCACACTACAAATTCTGATAAGCAAAATGGGATTGCTATAGGATTCAAATGATTTCTCAATTGCATTGTTATCTTGCTCATCATTAGGATAAACAAGCCATTCTAGTGATGGTGAGAATTAATTTCATTAGCTTTGAGAATTACTTCTATTTAGTTTAAAATTACCTCTCATTTCATCAATAAACTAATGAGCCCGGACGATTGACTTTTCGGGCAAGGCTGAATTAAGTTTAAGACTGAGGCAAGAAGAATTTGCTAATTAAAAATACGTCTGCTGAATGCAGCCCGTACCAGGATTTTCTTAAGCTTTCTAACTTAAGAAACATTCATCTACCTTCAGGAGAACGCTCTTATGACTACCCTCGAAACTCTGGTGCAATCCTTTGATCAAATGCGGGATAATCCAATTGCCCTGGAACTCCATGTAACCACTGCAATTTGTGAAGGGTTCAACATTGCTTTGGCGAGTTTTCAGGCACTGTACCTGCAATACCAAAAGCATCATTTTGTCGTGGAAGGGGCTGAATTTTCCTCCTTGCATGAGTTTTTTAACGACAGCTACGGCGAAGTACAAGGGCACATCCACGAAATTGGAGAACGGCTGAATGGTCTGGGTGGTGTCCCCGTAGCAAGTTTTAGCAAGCTAGCCGAACTCTGCTGCTTTACACCCGAATCTGATGGCATCTATGCTTGCCGCCCAATGGTGGAACATGACTTGCAAGCAGAGCAAGCTCTGATTCGGCTGATGCGTCAGCAAGCCAGCCAAGCCGAAAGCCTGGGCGATCGCGCTACTCGCCACCTCTATGAGAAGATTCTTCTAGAAACTGAAGATCGGGCCTTCCATCTCGACCATTTCTTGGCTCACGACAGCCTCACCCCTGCCTTTGCTCTGGCAAATGGCAGTAACTAACCCAAGCGGGTAGCCTGAGAGAGCGAGTAAACTGGTAGACAATGACTGCTGGAAGCGATCGCGCCTTATCCTAGGACAACAGCCCGCTTGTCTTTCAGGTCAGGTTGCTATTCCATCTGAGGTAAACCCATTGCCCCTTGCGTCCGCCTATCTTCTGGTTTCTCACGGAAGCCGCGATCTTCGTCCTCAGCAAGCGATGGCACACCTGGCAACATTGGTGGCGCAACAGCTTTCACGGTCTCAAACCCAAATACAGTCCAAGGTATTGACGCAGTTTGAGACATCGTCCGCCGGTAGCGATCGCGCTCACCCATCACTCGTGGCAGACTTACCCGCAGACATACCGATGGTAGAAACTGCCGTCCTAGAACTCTCTTTGCCGCTGCATCAGCAAATTCGGCAGTTTGCTGAACTCGCTCTGGCTGCTGGATATCATCGGGTACAAATTGTGCCCCTGTTCTTGTTACCCGGTGTCCATGTCATGACAGATATTCCAGCAGAAGTGGCGATCGCGCAGCAAATCCTGGGGAGTGATCTGACGCTAGAAGTTCGCCCTTATTTGGGTAGCCATCCTCAACTACCTGCCTTATTTGCCGGTTCGGGTGCCGTTAGCCTGCCAGTGGGCCGGATTCTGCTGTCGCATGGGAGTCGTCGGGTGGGGGGAAATCAGCCTGTAGAGGCGATCGCCACCCAGCTTAAGGCGCTGCCTGCCTACTGGTCTGGCTCTCCCTGTCTAGAAGATCAGGTGGGGCATTTGGTGAAACAGGGCAAACAGCAAATTGTCATCCTCACCTATTTTTTGTTTGAGGGGGTAATTACCGATGCGATCGCCCAAACTGTCAGCGAGCTAAAACATCGGTTTGCCAAGGTTCACTTGCATTTGGCTAGCCCGTTGGGGGTAACGCTGGAACTTGCTCAGATTGTCGTGGGTCTGACTCGCTAATTGGGTTTGGCTCGTTGGTATAAAGAGCTATAGGGCAAACGTTAAGAGTTATTTAAATTAGAGTGATTGAAATTAAGAGTTGCGTGGCTTAGCCATAGCTTGTATCTTAAAGGTCTTCAATATTCTTGGTTTAGCTCCTTGTCTAGAACGTTCATGCAACAGTGTTTGGGAAAAGTGTATCTTGTGGGCGCGGGCCCTGGTGATCCAGGCTTGATGACGCTCAAAGGGAAAACGCTGTTAGAGGCTGCTGATGTGGTGATTTATGACGCTTTAGTCAGTCCACAAATCGTTGCCATGATTAATCCGCAAGCAGAGCAAATTAATGCGGGTAAGCGGCGAGGACGGCATTCTCTGGTGCAAGATGAAACGACCCAGCTTTTAATTGACAAAGCCCAAATCTATCCTGTGGTAGTACGCCTCAAAGGCGGTGACCCATTTGTGTTTGGGCGCGGTGGCGAAGAAATGGAGGATTTGGTGAAAGCGGGTGTGCCAGTTGAGGTAATTCCAGGAATTACCTCTGGGATTGCGGCTCCTGCCTATGCAGGTATTCCCCTCACTCATCGGGCTTATAGCTCGTCGGTGACTTTTGTGACAGGGCACGAATCGGCTGGCAAATACCGTCCTGCCATCAACTGGGCAGCGATCGCCCAAGGTTCTGAAACTATCGTCATCTATATGGGCATTCACAATTTGCCGTATATCACGACTCAATTGTTGCTGGCTGGGTTGTCTTCAGAAACGCCGATCGCCCTGATCCGTTGGGGAACCAGGGCTGAACAGCAAGAGTTAGTGGGGACGCTGGCAACCATTCTGCAACAAATTCAAGACTCTGGGTTTGAGGCTCCAGCGATCGCGGTGATTGGCTCTGTGGTGAACTTACACGAAACGCTATCGGGCTGTAAACCCACAACGTTTTGTGAACCTGGTCAATTTACCAGTCAATGTAACAGGCCGGTTTAAATCGGAGAAGGCGATCGCCCACACCACCGAATGGGGTCGGCAGAGTCTGGAATAGTCTCTCTAGTCCCAAAAAGGCGCTCTAGAAGAGCGCCTGGCAAACGTCGAGCTTTCAGAATCACGGGAGCGATCGCTCGTTAATCCGCTTACTTGTTGGGTTGAGGCGTCAACCGCAAGTAGGGCTTAACTGCTGTATAACCCTTGGGAAACTTCTCTGCCAACTCTGTCGGATCGGTAATAGAAGGTACAATCACGCAGTCATCACCATCTTTCCAGTTGGCAGGAGTGGCAACGCTGTGGTGATCAGTCAACTGAAGTGAATCAATCACCCGCAGGAGTTCATCAAAGTTGCGTCCGGTGCTGGCAGGATAGGTCAACGTCAGGCGCAGCTTTTTATGGGGGTCAATGATAAATACCGATCGCACCGTCAGCGTGTTGTTGGCGTTGGGATGAATCATGTCATACAAGTCAGACACTTTGCGATCGGGGTCTGCCAGGATCGGATAGTTGAGCGTTGTGTTTTGGGTTTCTTCGATATCTCCCACCCAACCCTGGTGAGAGTCCACATCGTCAACGCTGAGCGCCAATGCTTTAACATTGCGCTTGTCAAATTCTGGCTTCAGTTTTGCCACGGTGCCCAGTTCTGTGGTGCAAACTGGGGTAAAGTCTTTGGGATGAGAAAAGAGAATAACCCAGCTATCGCCCGCCCATTCATAAAAGTTGATATCGCCGTGGGTAGAGGCTTGGGTAAAGTTAGGAACGGTATCACCAAGTCGAAGTGCCATAACTGAATATCCTGTCTGTCGCTGCAAATACAATCTAGAGCACTAAATATCATCTCACAACTCCGGTATTCCGCCCGGAGTTTAGACCTTTCTTTACGTTTAAGGCAAATCCATGGCAAACTCCAGTCCCAAAGACCAACAACATCCCCAGTGGGAAAGCGATCGCCAAGTGCTTAATGCTCTCCTAGCAGGACAACCCAACGATTACAACCTTGCAGAATTAGCCCGCCTGCGTATTCGTTACCGAGGTTTTCCGGGTGCCAGAGATATCCAGACCGACTTGGAAAAAATCCTTATCCAATGGCAACTGACTGAAGAGGAGCTATTTGTTAAAACTCGCCAAATTCATCAACTGGCTCAGGTCTATCGAGGGCGAGGTGGACAGCGAGAAGACTGGAGTTAAGCAGTCTAGGAAGCTAGCAGTCTATAATTGATCGCTCGACCCACGCGCTGTAACTGCTCATGTCTCCTTTAAACCCTGCTGATTGGTTTAGCATTCTAGCTCGGATTGTTCTTGCCATCTTTACGGGCGGCATAATTGGGCTAGAACGGCAGCTCGATGAAACCGGCAGGTTTACGTACTCATATGTTGGTTAGCCTGGG
>JAAUOQ010000397.1 GCA_012034795.1 Leptolyngbyaceae cyanobacterium CRU_2_3 | reverse complement strand
TGTTTTGAGAGTTTCATGGCAATATGTTTGGCTGACTTGGAGATGCATGCCTTTCACTAAAGTGTTGTTGGGAAGACATGCCGCAACCACCTCATAGCGATCGCCAACCACATGGGATAAGACACCTATCTCTAGCCCAAACTGGCTGCGTCCCATGATTAACAACTCATGCAGAGACTGATCAAAATTTAGACTATTGGATGAGGTAATCTGGTATAGTGCCCGGATTGCAGCTTCACTTTCTCGTAAAACGGTTCGCTGCTGTGTTAGCTTATTCGTTAATTTTTTGGCATCTGTTAAGGCTGTGTTTTTACCTTGCAGCAAAAATAGATAATCTGCAATCGGGTCGTGAATGGCAAAGTCTTTCAGCGTTAAGCCATAAGTTTTTAGCGCTGCCTGTTCGGTGATCCAGGGCGAACCCAAAAAGATTAAGGCTGATTCTGGGTCTTCAACCTCAACTATTTGTCCCTTGAGTTGAATACCATTGTGCAACGTTTCAATTAAAAATAATGTGCGCGTTTGTTCTCGGATCACTTTAAAGTCGAGCGTAGCCAGGCTAGGGCGATTGATTTTAAAGTGCTGCTCAAATCGATCTCCAATTGACAAGTTGGGACAGAGTCGCTGAAGAACCTGCCCCAATTGAACAATCATTGTGTCCCGGTTCAAGACTAGATGGAACGGAAAAACCGTCGAGAATTGCTGGAGGGGAAGACCAAAATGAGCAGCCGCCATGCCAATAATTTCCCTCTGTGCTTCGTCAGTCTCAGTAGATCGCAAAGCTTCAAATAATCCTTTCAAAATCCTGTTTTTTGGTTTTTTGAGGGGCGCGACGCGCCCCCCAAAAAAACCATTTGCGATCTACTGAGTCTTAATTACCCCTCAATATTTGACGACAAAGGTGTCGTGATCAGAGCCAGACTCGCGGCTACCTTTCTGTTGCACCTCAACTTTTTGTTTAAAGCGTCCTCCCAGCCCTTTGAGCAAACCCATCACCATGGGAGCTAGCCCTTGTCGGGTGGAACGGTAATGGAGTTCTAGCGTATTAGAATCAAGCGCTTCAGATTCAAAGGACGGTGGCTTTAATTCGGGAAAGCTCAGTCCCAAACGGGCATGTAGATTATCGAGATTATTCAGGAACTCTGGCAAGTTGTCGCCTGCCATTTCAAGCATTTCACCATACCCTTCTTCAGCGGTGTAAGTCACCCAATATTCACCGAATGCTTGCAAAACTTCTTCGGAAGACATTCCTAATACCCCACAGGCTGCCCGAACCAATCGGTGGGTTACGTCATCCGGATAAGCATCCATACTGACGAAAAAGTCAATGTCTTCTAGTTCGGCTTTTTGCTTGATCTCGTTCCAAGTCTGCTCACCAAAGTGAGTACAAACCATGCCTTCGATCGCTTTGTTTACTAGTCCGTACATATAACCTCTGCATGGGGTAATCCATTTCCTCATGAATCAGCCGATCTCCAGGGATTAGCCCAGCACGAATTTACCCTGTTGGATGGGAAGTCTAAAGACTTACTATTCAGGAATGGCAATGTACTTTTCAGGATAAATCATCAACTATTGTCAGACTAATCCCCTGTAGTAGATCAACTGTAGTAGATCAACCGATTCATCAAAGTGGAGTAAATGGTATTCCCGTGAGTTTTAGCCTATTTACGCTATCTTTTGGAATGTTGAAAATACTTAGCTTGTAGCGGAATCTTTAGAGGTTTAGTAATTCGGGCTGGTACTGTATTAAAGAAATGGTAAAGCAGGCAAATAAGCGGCACAATGCACCTTAGAGCTTTACCAAGGTGTGAGGACATGAGACAAGCAGCTTTGAGATTATTTGGACTGAGCCTGGGAATCATGATTGCAGGGAGTGAAGGGCGATCGCCCAATCTAACCCTGCCGCTTCTCCTCCCCCTGCCGCTACTCTATCTCCTGCTGAACAACTCGATCTTGACCCTGCGGTCTTGGAGAATAGCCCAGTTTTACAACGGTGGTTGCAAGAAGTCCCAGATGTGCAGTCGGATATCCGCAATGATCCCAGTTTCCGAACTCGGCTTCGGTTAGGCTACCTTAATTTGCCCTCACAGGAAAATAACTCCGAAGATGTCTCTGGAATCAGTGTAGGCATCGAAGATGTGTTTATCGGGCGATCGGGTATCACTGCTAGTGTCGATTACCAGTCTGCATTTAATCAAGATCAAGAAGACTATGGGGCTGAAGTGCGTTATTATGTTTTGCCCCTCGGTAGCTATGTCAACGTTGCGCCAGTTGTAGGATACCGTCATATAGAGAGCGATCGTAATTCTACAGATGGCGTTAACCTGGGGGTTCGTGTTGTGCTTTCGCTTTCTCGCACAGGTGCAGCCGATGCCTCCCTCAGTCAAAGCTTTGTAGCTCCAGGAACCTCTGAAGAAGTTGGGATCACGACCCTTGCTGTGGGCTATGCTCTGACCCGTCACCTTCGCCTTTCCACTCAGCTACAGCAGCAAAACACTCCCCACACCAAAGATAATCGCTTGGGCGTGTTGCTAGAGTGGATGCTCTGAAGCACGAGCAGGAATGAGGCTCGATCAGGAATGCCGATCGCCCTCCTTCTCTCTCGTTTTTGTTCTTTCTCTTCTCCTTCCTGTCTGGCTATGCTCTCTTTCCATCCTCCTGGCTTCGAGCAACGCATTTTCAAAACTTCGTTGGGCATCATGGTGTACTACACATCGGTGGATTGTCAGGGCCCGTCTGATCTGCACGAGACTGATATCACAGAGCAGGACTTGCCACCCCTCGTTTTTCTACATAGCCTAGGCGGTGGTTCATCGGCTTACGAATGGTCTAAGGTTTACCCAGCTTTGGCTGCAACCTATCGAATTATCGCTCCTGATTTAATCGGTTGGGGGCAATCTCCCCATCCTGCCAAAGATTACCAGATTGAAGACTATTTCATTTTGCTCGCCGAACTCTTAGAACAACTCAGTCCACCTGTTCCTGTGGTTGCCTCTTCGCTAACAGCCGGGTTAACCATTCGCCTGGCGATTCGACGACCCGATTTATTCCAGAAATTGTTCTTAGTTTCACCAGCAGGCTATGCCGATTTTGGTGCTGATTATGGTTCAGGTATGGCTGCTCAAATTGTCAGAATTCCTGGACTCGATCGACTGCTCTATACACTTGCAGCCGCTAATGAATTTGCAGTTAGAACATTTTTAGAAGAGGTATTATTTGCCGAGCGATCGCGCTTAACTCAAGAGACAGTAAATGCCTATTTAGCATCTGCTCAACAACTCAATGCTGAGTATGCAGCGCTGTCATCGTTACGGGGAGATTTATGTTTTGATTTAGCACTGTATTTTGATCAGTTGACGACTGCTACTTTTATAGTTTGGGGAGAGAAATCTCGCTTCGGCGGTGTTGATATTGGAAAACGGTTAGCTCGGCTCAATCCTAACGCTGTCAAGGCTTTTTGGGCGATCGCCAATACAGGAGTGTTACCCCATCTAGAGACTCCAGAAATTGTGATTGGCTTACTGCACAAAGCTCTAGAAATGGAGATGGATGGATCTCAAGCTATTAATTTAGATTGCAATTTATAAACTTATGTTTAATACGAACTTGGTTATTTAACGTTGAAAACGTTGTCCACTCCATAAAATAGGTTGATTTGTGAAAAAACTTTATTAAAAAAAATTACATATTGATGTTGATGATTGCAAAGAACTGCTGTGGACTAATACTATGTATGAGCAAGCTGACCTAGCTTGTCCATACATACATCAAACTTTCTCATAAACCAAAGCAATCATCATGACTACCACATTTCAAAAGCGTGAAAGCGCTGGCCTGTGGGATCGTTTCTGCTCTTGGGTGACATCTACCGACAACCGCATCTATGTGGGTTGGTTCGGTGTATTAATGATCCCCACTTTGCTGAGCGCTACCATCTGCTTCATCGTCGCCTTCATCGCGGCTCCTCCAGTCGATATTGACGGCATCCGCGAGCCTGTTGCAGGCTCCTTGATGTATGGCAACAACATCATCTCTGGCGCAGTCGTTCCTTCCTCCAACGCGATCGGTCTGCACTTGTATCCCATTTGGGAAGCTGCTTCTTTGGATGAGTGGCTCTACAATGGTGGGCCATACCAGTTGGTGGTGTTCCACTTCTTGATTGGAATCTTCTGCTACATGGGTCGCCAGTGGGAACTGTCCTACCGTTTGGGCATGCGCCCCTGGATCTGCGTGGCTTACAGTGCTCCTTTGGCTGCTGCGACTTCCGTCTTCTTGATCTACCCCATTGGACAAGGTTCCTTCTCAGATGGAATGCCCCTGGGAATCTCCGGTACCTTCAACTTCATGTTCGTGTTCCAAGCTGAGCACAACATCTTGATGCACCCC
>JAAUOQ010000396.1 GCA_012034795.1 Leptolyngbyaceae cyanobacterium CRU_2_3 | reverse complement strand
TGATTTACTGTTAAAAATTATGAGCTAGACGATCTTCTACGCATTTTACTGCAAACGCATAAACTATTCAGCGATCTGGAGTCTAAGCTGCTTTGTGCTGCAAAGGCATTAGGAGAACCGGCTGAGGCTATCCGGGTTGCTCAGGCAATTTTACAAGCCGTGAAGTCTTGCTATACCTACCTGCCTTTGGGGGTCGGTATAGCGCTCACCAACTTCGATGAAAATGCCACCAGTATCGTCAGCGTAGAGGAAAGTTTGCCAGGTACAACAGAGCCAGATCCACCCAGCAGTTATTCTCTAACTCGCAAGGCTCAGGCCTGCCAGATCTCCCTCGATCGCGCTACCGAATTTCACGCCCTTGCCGATTCTGATCAACGGCTCAAAATCCAAGGATTAACCAATTGATGAGTTCTCTCTCTGATTTGACCTTGCTCTATCGGAAACCAGACCTGTCATGATCAATGCAAATGAACTGCTGAAACGCTATACAGCAGGCGAAATCCAATTTCGTGGCGAAAAACTTGCTGGTGTTAATCTGACCAAAGCTGACCTGATTGGAGTTGATCTGGAAGAGGCAGATTTGCACAGCGCTCTGTTCGTCTTGGCATACCTCAACCGAGCCAAGCTCAGCAGAGCCAACCTGATGGCGGCTCGTCTCAGCGGAGCCAATATGAGCCAAGCTGAGTTGATTCGCGCCAATCTGCGAGATGCCGATTTGCATGGAGCCATTCTTCAGGGAGCCGATCTGCGTAGCGCCGATCTGACCCTCGCCAATTTGCTCGATGCCAACCTGATTGACGCTGACCTGCGTAACACGAACCTGGGGGGGGCAAACCTGACGGGAGCTTGCCTGCGAGGGGCGAATTTGCGGGAAGAAAACCGAAAATACACTACAAATTTGCGGGGCGCAACCCTCCGCAAAGCCGACCTACGCGGTGCCAACTTAACAGGAGCCGATCTGGCCCGCGTGGATTTGCGAGGGGCTAATCTAAGTGAAGCTACTTTACGGGGTGCAGATTTGAGCGGAGCCGATCTCAGCGAAGCCACTCTCAAGGGAGTCACTTTGACAGAAGCCAATCTGGCTCAAGCTGTGTTGCGCGGCGCAAACTTGATCAATGCCAAACTTGAACGAACCAATCTCACCGATGCTGATCTCGCCAGCGCCAATCTCCAGGGTGCAACCCTAGCCGATGCCAAACTAGTCCGCGCCCACTTAGCCAAAGCCAATCTGTCGCGGGCTCGCCTCAACCGCGCCGATCTCAGCCGCTGCAATCTCTGGGGGGCAACCTGCCGGGAAGCCAATTTAATTGATACCTACCTGGCTAGAGCCATTCTTACAAACGCAGATTTGACCCATGCCAATCTGGTCAGAGCAGAGATGAGCAGTGCCAACTTAACAGGTGTCACTTTGACTGGCGCAACTATGCCAGATGGCAAAGTCCACGAGTAGAGAGACAGTAGTTAGAGGGACAGTAGTTGGAAAAGATCTCTGAAAATCGCGATCGCCTGCTCAGTGAGTTATCCTAATCTCTAACTGCTCTAATCTTGCCCTATGGTTTCCAGTCCTCAAGCTAGCCAACTGACTCTTGCAACCGGGATGCTGCAACGGGTTCACCACATTGCACTGCACGTTAGCAATCTGGCTGCTTCTCGCCATTTTTACGGACAGATTTTAGGACTGCGAGAACTACAAGGAGATGAAGTGCCCGAAACCCTGAGAAAAGTCTTTGAAGCAGGCGAAGCGGCAAATTTTGTCACGCCTGATGGCACCGTCCTCGATCTATTTTGGAAACCCAACCTGCTGCCCCCCAACCCTGATCCTCGTCGGGAGTTCACTCGTGCGGGGCATTTAGCCTTTGATATTGATCCCAGTTTGTTTGATCAAGCGGTTGAAGTGTTGCACCAAAACCAGATTACGATCAATCACGGCCCTGTTAGCCGCCCCACCGGACGGGGCATTTACTTCTACGATCCAGATGGCTTTTTGGTGGAAATTCGTTGCGATCCGGCATGACCTTGAGGATTCCCCTGTTCATGCGTTACTCTTAATACTTAATTTTTATGACTGAAACTAAAGAATTTAAGGTGGGCGATCGCGTCCGCATTATTGCTCTTCCTCCTTATGTTAAAACCGCAGAGCCAATGCCGATGATGCGCCCTGCTCATGTGGTTTATTTAGGCGAAGAGGGATTGGTGATCGATCGGCGACCTGGGGGGTTCTGGGGTATTCGGTTTACCAAGGGCATGTTCTTGATGGAAGACCAGTACATTGCAGCCATTGAGTAATTCAGAATTTTAACTGAACCTTACCTTGGAGCTAATTCAAGCATAAACCTGCTGATTTATCTATGCTAAGTGGCTGATTTACTCGCCACTTTTTTAGCATTCGCGCAGCAAATTTTGAGTTAACCAGTGAGGCATCTGCTTGTTTTTATTTAAATCACGCTCCGCAAGGTTAGCCAGTGGATTATTTCTACTCCTTGCTTCGGTTCTGGGCAGTTCTAAAGCTGCCAATGCTGGCATACATCTAACCATGGGCAACCCTAGTGGAGCAACCACTAGTACATCTAATTCCAACAATTATTTGATGGAAAAAACTCAGTATGCCCTGTCCTACAACAACTCAAGGGGAACCGCTAATTGGGTGAGTTGGCAGCTCAATAGTTCTTGGCTTGGCAGTGCTCCCAGACAAGATGATTTCCGCCCAGATACCACACTGCCCTCTGGATGGTACCGTGTTACTGGCTCGGACTATAGCGGTAGCGGGTTTGATCGCGGGCATATGTGTCCTTCAGCCGATCGAACCAGTACGGTTGCCACAAATTCTTCCACTTTTCTCATGACCAACATGATGCCCCAAGCCCCTGATAATAATCAGGGCTATTGGGCGCAGTTAGAAACCTATGCCAGATCCCTGGTTACAGGTCAGGGCAGAGAGCTTTATATCATCTCTGGC
Source organism: Leptolyngbyaceae cyanobacterium CRU_2_3 (assembly GCA_012034795.1). Classification (GTDB taxonomy): domain Bacteria; phylum Cyanobacteriota; class Cyanobacteriia; order Elainellales; family Elainellaceae; genus Drouetiella. The sequence continues at coordinate 1,436 of JAAUOQ010000396.1, read as the reverse complement.
AGCTATGGACAGGCGTACTGGCTCCGAATGGTTTTGCAACCACTGTGGCTGGAGGTAGAGTCGTTGTTCCATCTCGACTTTACAAAATTATTGTGATCACCAGTCCAGGGACTGGAGCCGCTGGAGTCACGACTTCGACGCGCGTGATTGCCATAGACACGCCCAATGCTCAGGGAAGCCGGAATACCAACTGGGGCACTTCCGCACTACTGTGGATAGTATCGAGTCAAGGACAGGTTACAACTTCCTTTCTAGCGTTAGTTCGTCGGTTCAGGCCACGATCGAATCCAGAGTGGATACTGGCCCAACACAATAGTTTGGGTGAGTTTAAGGTAGGGTGAGCATTGCCCGCCCTACCTTAAACTACGACATCAACATGATTAGGGTCGATCGCCAATAAATTTTGGAACTTCCAAAAATTGGGTAGATCTTGAACAGGATACTGGGCTGCTATGTTTCTACAACTTTTGTGGAAAGACCTGCCAAATCACCAGATTGGGTTTTGCCAACAATGTAGACATCAATGGCGATCGTCCCAATGCGATAAACCTTAATGTCTTTGAGGTTTTCATCCAGTGTGTCTAAAAGAGCTTGGAATTTTGCAACATTCTCTTTTGGGGGGCATCATGCCATTCTTTGTCTTGGGCGGTATTCCGAAAAAAATAGTCTAAATCCACCATTTCAACCGGTGAATCACTGGAATGCCCGGTGATCTGAAGCAGCTTTTGGGAGGATAACTCTTCCTGATCTTGAGTTTGCGCTTGCCATTGAAAAGCTTCAAATGGATAATCCGACTCACTCGGCATCTGTAAACCTTCACTTGCTTGTGCCAGTGTTTCCACAAGACTCATAACTCCTCACCTCATTATGAATGACGCTCCAATTTGATTATCCAGCATTATCGAGTTATTAGAATTATTGAGTTGCTAGAATGATCCAGCTATCAGAATTATTTGGTATTGAATAAAAGCTCTTGTTAATCAGCAAATGCTGGGCAAAAGTATTTAGGAGCGAGTGTTTGAATTGCCCTTGCTTGAGAATTAGCGATCCTTTGAGTGGTGGGATCTCTGTATCCGGCTATGATTTGAGCTTGGGTACGGCGATAATCTACAAAGGTTCCTAAATCCAGGGCGTTACATATTTCTTTAGCTTGACTAATAGCCGTTTGAGGCGCAACCGATGAAGCAACTTGAACCCCGTAAGAGTCTTGCAGCAATTGGTTGAGATCCCCGATGAATTCTTGTTCATCAGCCGACAAAGCGTCAGCAGGATTTTGACGATTTCCGCTGCGGCACAGATTTTCTAAATTCACAATCTGACCTTCCTGAGTTTGCATATAGCAAACTGGCGCATCTTGGGCGATCGCGGGAATCCCAGCTAAAAGCAGCCCAGGATGGGATCAATGTGCTCAATTCATCGGTCTTAGACTGCTGCAC
>JAAUOQ010000395.1 GCA_012034795.1 Leptolyngbyaceae cyanobacterium CRU_2_3 | reverse complement strand
TCGGATGCCTTTTGCTTTGGTTTGGGATGGACAACTTCAGGGGCTAAATGCCTCTGGCCGGAGTTCCCAGAGCTTAAAGGTAGAAGATTATCAGGTCACGTCTTCCTCAAGCCGCGAGATGCAAATGCCTCTGCTGGGCTGGAAGGCAGTCACAGTTCCAGGGCCGTTTCGGCGTGGCGATCGCTTTGGCAACGTTGGGGCAAGCTGCCGTTTGAACAACTCTTTGCCCCTGCCATTCGCTATGCCGAGGCAGGATTTCCGGTTTCTCCAGAGACAGCGCGGGCATGGCAAGCCGCAGAGTCCGTTTTTGTGCCCCAAACTGGGACAGCCTTTCAACCGTTTAAGCAGGTGTTTTTTCAGGGCGATCGCGCTCCCAGAGCGGGCGAAATTTGGGGCAGTCCAGCCCATGCCGCCACACTGCGGGACATTGCTAGCAGTGGTGGTCGACAGTTTTACAGCGGTAAACTGGCCCAGCAAATCGCTTGACTTTGCGGCCGCCACGGGAGGTGTTTTCACGCTGGAAGATCTAGCGGCTCATCAGCCGTTGTGGGTGCAGCCGATTTCCACGACCTATCGAGATTTAACGGTCTGGGAAATTCCGCCGAACGGACAGGGGATTGCGGCGCTGATGGCGCTGAACATTTTGGAAGGCTTTGATCTATCGCGTTATCCGCGTGACTCGGCTGAGAGTTTCCATCGGCAAATTGAGTCGATGAAACTGGCGTTTGCCGATGTGCATCGCCATGTCACCGATGCCGATTGGATGAAAGTGTCCACAGCGCAGTTGCTCGATAAATCCTATGCGGCCCAACGCCGAAACTTGATTGCCGATCGCGCCAGTATAGCTGATCCAGCCATCAATAGCGGGGGCACGGTTTACCTGGCGGCAGCCGATCAAGACTTGATGGTTTCCTTGATTCAGTCCAATTACGAGGGCTTTGGCAGCGGCATCCTAATTCCCAACACTGGAATTGCCCTCCGAAACCGGGGGAGAGGTTTCAGCACTGAGCCGAATCACCCCAACTGCATTGCGCCCAACAAGCGCCCCTTCCACACCATCATTCCAGGCTTTTTGTCGCACGGCGACCAACCTCTGGGGCCCTTCGGGGTGATGGGCGCACACATGCAGCCCCAAGGACATGTGCAAATGGCAGTCAATCTGATGGATTATGGCATGAACCCGCAGGCAGCGCTGGATGCTCCACGCTGGCACTATGCATCTGGCAAATCTGTGTTGCTGGAACAGAGTGTCTCGCGATCGCTGGCTCTAGCACTGAGCGATCGCGGTCATGATGTGCAGGTGATTCCCGAAGCACGGGCTTTTGGGAAGGGACAAATGATTTTGCGACAGAACGGGGTTTTGGTGGCGGCCTCGGAGCCACGCGCCGATGGTATTGCCCTGGCAGGGTGAGAGCACTCTGTAGTGAAATTTAATCAAGATTTTTTCTGAGAGTCTTGTTTAGAAGACTCCCAGAAAAAAACTGCGGCTATCGCACCAACACAGTCATGACTTTGCCCGTGGCAAAGGGAGCCGGGACAATGGGGGTGAACTTGGCGCGATCGCTCGCCAGCCTTTTCACATAGAACTCGTTGATCAAATGCACCACTTGCTCGCGGGTGCCAATAATCCAAATCTGTGCTTTGTCGCTCTGCTGGGTGGGCAGCAGAGTATTGAACTCGCCTGTCATAGAGTTGAGCCTCGCTAATGAGATGAAGAAGGAAGGAAAAGCTTAACCTGCATTATTCATGAACCCCTCTGAAAAATTCCTGAACTGCTATCCACAAAGGCTTCTAGCGATTTTTCGATTTTGACAGTGTGTTTTTATACAAAAAACTCGAAGCAGAACGCGCAGAAGGGTTTCAGAATTTTCCAGAAGTCTGGTGAATAATCCAGGTTAAGGTGTGGGTTCCTAACCACTGTTTCGCATTAGCGAGGCGAATGACTTTAGACCTTTCGATCTAAAATCAACAAAGCCCGCGCCCTCTGGAATAGCAGAGTGCCAGGTTAGCTGGTTGGATACGACATCAATGTCTCCACCAGATTCAGATGCAATCAAAGGAATTCAGCGATCGACTCGGAGGCAAATGGCGGCTTTGACCCGATGGATTTGTTGTTCTAGTTGGGCTATGGTCATGGGAAGCTCCTCTCACTATGGAGTTCCTCTACTCTCACTGAATCTTTTTTCTCTGTCTAATAGCGAACAATTCGTGACACTAACCCAAAATTCAAACGATAGACAAGGGGTCGTAGCTTCAGTTCACCTAGATATTGCATCCCTCCTACCCACTGAGCAGCAGATCAGTTGAGCATCTGAAATAGAAGGAAAAGGTACAATGTTGGCAAATAGAGCTGTGTAACCCAGTATGGATGCTCTTACAGTTCACATGCCTCCCTCCACTCAACTCACCGACGAGCAGTTCTACGATCTTTGTCGAGCAAACGCTGATCTGAGAATCGAACGCACTGCTAACGGAGAAATCATCTTCATGCCACCCACTGGAGGAGAAACAGGTAGCTTCAACTCGGAGATTAACGCTGACTTCGTGATTTGGAACCGCCAGAGGAAGTTAGGCAAAGTCTTTGACTCCTCTACCTGCTTCAAGTTGCCCAACGGATCTGACCGATCGCCTGATGTTGCCTGGGTCAAACAAGACCGCTGGAACGCACTGACTCCAGAGCAAAGAGAGAAATTTCCGCCGATCGCCCCTGACTTTGTTCTAGAGCTAATGTCTCCTACCGATAGCCTAGACACTGCCCAAGCCAAGATGCAGGAATATCTGAATAATGGCGTGAAACTGGGTTGGCTGCTTAACCGTAAAAAACAGCAGGTCGAAATTTATCGTCTTGATCAGCAGGTGGAAATTCTCCAGGCTCCCCCACTCTCTCAGGTGAATCTATCCTGCCTAGATTTATTCTCAACCTGCAATGGTTTTGGGATTCCTGAAGGTAAGACTAGCTACTGGGCATTAATCCAGCCTTACCTCAACCGTAATGCCGTGATGGTCGCTCACAGGTTGACCATCATCACGAAAAGCCTGCCATTTCTCGACGTCAGTGACTCGCGCTGCCCAATCTGCGCTCAAGCAAATGTGGATCAATGTTGTAGCCCAATTCGCTGTCTGCCGTCACACAAATTAGATTGCTGCGTTTCAATGCCTCGTTCAGTGAAGCTCGTCCCTGTTCCGTTCCGTAACAAAATGGCTGACTTAACGCTTCATTAAAATCCCCTGCTACACAAAATGGTGCACCTTGACTCAGCCTTGCCCAGTCCTCGCTATGCCATGCGATCGACTCATAATGTCGTTGCCACTTCGTAGCTTCTTTGCTCTGCACTCCATCATCCGCCCAAGTGATGATGGTGCCGTAGACAACCAAATTGGCGATCGATGCCTCTAGCTCAATTTCCCTGCAAACTGCCACCTGAGCATCTTGTGTCACGAACTTGCGTTTAATGGGATAGCGTGACCAGATCGTAGAACAATTCTCTCCAGGTGTATGAAATTTGGGATACGGCTTGGTTGTAGCCTTGTCGTAGCCCTCTCCCGGGGAAATCACTTCATTAGTTTCCGTCAGCACCCAAATATCTGCATCCACTTCCCGGATTTTCGCAACGGTTGTTGGGTTATTTTCCAGCCGCCGTGCCTAGGACGGGCAACATTCCAAGTCGCAATCTTGAGAACCTTTAACATTATGCACCCTGAACTTTCTGTTTATCTAAAGTTCCCTGCTAGATAAACACTCTTACTACTCCCAGTCCTACTCCAGGTTCAGCCGCTTCAACGCATCCTCTGTGACCGTTTGCCCTCTGCGGGTTTACTACGATCGGTACCCACTAAACGGTATCTCCCACTTTGACAGCCACAGTGAATTATTTCGCATGGTCAAGTCCAGACTCACTCACCACCCCGTAAGTGGGATTTTGATGCCCCAAGTTTGCTAAAGGGTTTTAAGCGGAAGCGAGTCCCGATCGATGCTTTGGCACTCAAAGCCCAAATGGATGGACTGCTCAACGTAGTAGGCGAACTATTCGATCGCGCCGACCAACAAACCGGCATGAAGCTGAGCGAAGTAGAACTCTCAGTAGAAATTAATGCCGAAGGTCAGGTGAGTTTGGTGGGCAATGGCGGCAAATTGGGCAACACGGGCGGCATCACTCTCAAGTTCATCCGTCCTTAAATTCCAGGAAAATGGCAGATTCTGCGAAATTGGATAATATTTCGCGATCGCAGCCCACTCTCAACAATTCAGATAAAATTGATCGATTCCACTTAATCTCAATTCATCTAACCAGTATTTGTAGATCTGGTTTCATTGCAATCCCTTGTCTCTTTGCAATCCCTTGTCTGTTTGACTATGCCCCCACTCCTGAACGCTCGTCTACGGCGGCTCTGCCCC
>JAAUOQ010000394.1 GCA_012034795.1 Leptolyngbyaceae cyanobacterium CRU_2_3 | reverse complement strand
CGGTTTCTTCAGAGTTTCTGCATTGGACAGAGCCACGCCACTCTGGATCGCAGTCCTTGAAAAAATCCTTGACATAGTCTTCTAACTGCCGATTTGCCCAGGTTCTAGCACCTGTTCCAAGACCAACTTACCCAACTCCACTCCTGTTGCGGCTGCCAACCATTCCAACATGCTCAACTCTCAGGACTTTGTGCTGTTTCCCATATCGTACTCTTCCTACAGAGATGCCATCCATTTGCGATCGACAGGAGAAAAGCTGTAGCTCTTGGACTAGACAAGCTGGCATTGAGGCAATTTTTGGCAGTACTGATTGTATGTTTCTGCAACCAGACTGGCCCACTTGTATTTATCGCCCAGTTAGCATTAGACAGCGATCGCTGCTTCCAGTTGTGCGATCGCTCCCCGCTTCTCCAGTTTCAGAACCGAGAATTGCGATCGCAGCAGAGTCAGGTCAATTTCCAGCTCAATCAGCCTGTCTTGCGCGTTTTGGAGATCCAGCAGTGCGCCCTGGTAGTCTTCCAATGCTTGTAGTTCCGCCCGCCTTGCTTTGCGCTGAGTGTCGTTCTTCAACTCCAAATCGTAGGCAATGGCTGCGTCGAGCTCTCGATCTAGCGTGACCAGGATTGCTTTAAACCGACGAACCTGCTGCTCTTGCTTGAGTTGCTGACGCTGGAGGGTGGCGATCGCTTGGGGATACTGATCTAACAACATGGCTATCCTTCTTATGATGGACTGGATGGGGCGATCGCTTCTACTCAATGCGATCGCCCGTTTTGTTGAGATAACCGACAGTCTGTCGGTTATTAGAAGTTAAGCTGCAATCCTTTCGGAAGCCTGAACCTGTACGGGTTCAAGGCGAGACAGTTGATTTTCCCAGGCATGACGGTTGAAGGCTTGAGAGCGATCGCCTTCAATGGTGTGAAACATTGCGTCATCTACTAGCGCTTCGATCGACAACTCCAACCAGTTGGTCAGTGCCTGTTGGAGATCATCAAGCCGATAGATCGTCCCTTCGTTGAGGGCAATACGCTCTTGCAGTTGAGCGGCAACGGAATTGAGTTGTGGTTTAACATCATCTAACATTTGATATAGCTCCATTTGGATTTGGGGTTTTATGTGAGCGATCGCTTTCTTCTTGGTGGGAGGGGCGATCGCTCTTTTGGTTTTGTGGTTCTCTCTGCATTTCTCAACACGGCTTGAGACGTGCTACGGCTGCATTACGTGGATTGCGTAGTAAGTTGGGTATTGTATTCTGCTTGAAGCGCTTGAATCCAGTACATTTCTCGCTTTGTGAAAAAGCTGCGATCGAGTCCGTTCCACGGCTCAAAACTTAATAACTTCGAGCACAAAAATATTAAATGCGCTCATGCCATACAAATTAAAATCCTCCTGCATCAGCTTTGAGTAGTGATCTCCTCTAAGGAGACTAAGCTTGTGTTGATGCCACCGCCTTTGAATACAGAGGCCCGTTTGACCTACATAGAGCCTTTTAGCGGCTCTATTGACGACACAGTAAATTCCAGCTAAGTGTAGCTCTATTTCCATAAAACTCGTGAATCACTACTAATCTATAGTGTATCATCAAAAGTAGTGAATCGCTAGTTTTAAGTATGAGAACTTTAGTAGCCAATTACTCCACTTGGCAGCATCATAGGGTTGAACTACTCAAAACCCTTGCACTTAGAGCATTGTCGCCAGTGGAACCTATAGAGTATTGCAAGCGTTGGATTAAAGGGGTTGACCCAAATTCCCGTGGATACCGAAAAACTTGCATTGAAGAGTTGGCTAAAGCCACAAAGCTATCAAAAACGACTATCAAGGACTGGGGCGAGGGTTTTGAGAGTCGCCCATCTTATGTTCTTCACATTCTTGCTCAAGCCGATAAATTAAACCAAATTAGAGAATTGGTAGGAGATAGCTCCGATTCTCAAGGATAAAAATTGTAAGAAGAATAGTGATTAGCTACTTAACCCCTTGACCCCTACCCAGGGGTTTTTTATTGTGTGCCTAAGACCGGAACGCTGCCCGGAACACGCCACCTTGAAATTCAGGAGTTCAAAAGTGAATGGAACCCTTGTCATGAATGAAAGTCAGACCGGAACAGAAGCCGGAATCTCCGCTGTTGAAATCGCTCGGCTGTGCGGCTATTCCTCCGATCGCTGGACACGCGATCGCCGCGCCGAACTCGAAGAGATCTTTCGCCATTGCATCGGCGACAAAGCGCTGATTGCTCAACTGAAAACATCATCTGGGAAGTATACAGAGTGGTCGCTTGAGCAAATTCAAGCTTTGCAAAAAGCCACGTCAACCGCTGTCCCTCTCAGCAAAAATGGGGCTGTCGTGATGGTCAAGGGCAAGGCCAAACTAACCTCTGTTGAGCGGCAAATGACACTCGGCCAGTATGCAGATTTGCTCTACAAGAAATACGGAAAACTCTCACTAGAAGAGGATTCCAACCCGGAACAAGACCCGGAAATTCCGGGTGGAACGGTAGACGCTGAACTCATCGAAGAAAACCCCGAACTCATCAGCACCCGCCTGATATTTCAATCTCAGGAAAAAACGGCTGAGCTGGCGCAGATTCAGGACGACACGGCGGCGATCGCGGCTGATACCTATGGAGGTCTATCCAGCCTTAAATCTTCACTGGTAAAGCGTTTTGGACAAATGGGCGCAGAGCTTGGGGCAGAAGCAATGCAAGCCCTGAACCTGGAATTTCAGAAAACAGTCAATCAGGGCGCTGTGGATTTACACGCCAGTAACGCACCCGTGGAGGCACCTAAAACGACTCGGAAGGCAACCAAAAAAGCCCTAATCCTTGCGCTAGGTGCGATCGCCCTACCACTCACTCTTGTCAGCCTTCACCAAACCCATCAACAATGCTCAACCTTCCAGCCCTCCTGGAGCGATACCGCCCTGCCCTAGCAATCCTCTGGCTCACCTCCTTTGGTCTGTCGCTGATGTTTTTGGGGGTGGCGATCGCCATCCCCTCATCCTGCCCACTAAAACCCCAAATTGCAACACTCTCCTTTAGGAATCCGCTAATGATTAGAGAACGACTTGCCGACTCATCTGATGTTCAGTCCCATCAAAGCCAGGTTACTCGTCAACCTGTGGTTGCTGGGCTGAAGCAGTCGATTGGATACGTCAACGCTCAAACCTATGCCAAACAGAAGGAAGCCGATGAAGGGGCTGTGCGAGGTTGGGAGCTTTATGGATTGCAAGGGAAGGTCTTGCAGGCGAAGTACAACGCTCATGCCGAACAGGTCAAGGCAGAAACTAGCCGTCTTGGGTTTATTGGAGCGGGGATGGACATGCTAGCAGCCCAGCAGAGTGTGATTAGCTCTGGAATCAAGTGGCAAACTGCGCGGGTGCAAAACGAAACTGCGCGGATTGGGCTGAAAACGGCTCAGTTGGATTTGAAGGGGGCGATCGCCGAATATCCCCTGCACCATCAACTCCTCACAAATCGCTTGCAAGAATTGCAGCTTGATTGCGTTGCTGGCTTACAGAAGATCATCGTTAAGCGTGAGCCGCTTTCTATTGCTGGAATGCTGCGGATGCCAAATGCCTGCGAATTCGCTTTCCAACTGCCGTCACTATTCCAAATCCCGATGGTATAGACAGCGCTGCGTAGCAAAATGCCGTTGATGTGAGATTGGTGAAGCTCAAACCTTGATCCGATCGCCAACCTCGCACCCATTAGCCTGTATGGCTTTTGTTGATTTCTACTTTTGATGGCTCTGTTGATTTAGATGGAAATGCTATGAAAACAGCCAATCTCGTTTTATTGACGTTTTTTGTTAGTGCCCTTTTTTCCGGTGCATTAGTCAAAGCAATTCAGATGGGGTTGCTGACTCAGGCTTATGGATTCATCGCAGGAGCGATCGGTGGACTGCTGGCATTGGCGGTCTGGTTTACCTGGCTATCCCTTCAGCCCACTGCTCCCCTGTTCTTGATCTCTTTCGTTGCTGGTACTGTTCTCGGAGTTCTCTGATGCTTGCTCGAACTCTTCCTTTGCAGCATGTTCTGTCTGGTGTGGCGATCGCCTCTGGCGTAGCCACACTTTTTCTAATAGGTTCCAACTTGCGGTTTGTGCCCCTAGTGATTGGGGCGACCGCTAGCGCTGCGTACTATGGCACCTCGACAGCGGAGGATCGGCGGACATGGCTAGAGAAAAAAACGGCTGAACTAGATCGGGCATATACAGAGCGCATTGAATCGCTGGAATCAGACTTTAAGCTTCGTATTCAGATTTGGGAACAGGAGAAGCAGGATCTACTCAGCAGCATCGCTCAACGGGAAGGATCAATCGTCCAACGGCAGGAAGAATTAGCCCAGGCGCGAGAGGCAGATTATCAACTACTGAGACAGCAGCAAGAGCAGTTGCGCTCAGACTACGATC
>JAAUOQ010000393.1 GCA_012034795.1 Leptolyngbyaceae cyanobacterium CRU_2_3 | reverse complement strand
GCTTCCGAAACTGTTACTCCTGTAGTGCGTAGCCTTTCAGGTTGTGCCTTTTTTAAAGGAGTGGGCTTGACATGCATTAAATTGTACCAAGAAATACTTGGTGCTTTTCAAAGATTGTGTGTTGATTTCGGGGGGATTGAACCCCGCTTAATCAACGCTCCTATCCCTCTCTGCCCTAGAACGGCAAGGTTTCTCGGAGGATTCTGATGAAACATGCCAGGTTCTTTTTTGCCCACGGGAGTATATGGCTAAACTTACATCCGCTCCAGAACTGGAATTCCCAATAGTGATAGCCCCAATTTAATGGTTCGGGCCGTTAGATCTGACAAAATTAGCCGGGAAGTTCGCGAGGGTTCTTCGGCTTGTAGCACAGGACAGCGATCGTAGAACTGGTTAAATTTCTTGCTCAGTTCAAACAAGTATTCGCAAAGCCGACTCGGCAATAAATCTGCCTCAACACTACTCAGTACTTCATCAAATTGCAGCAGGTGTTTGGCTAAAGTTAGCTCGGTTTCTTCCTGCAAAACGATCGGCGCATCGGCTCCCAATTTTTCAAAGTCAATCCCGCCTTTACGGCTAATTCCTTGTACGCGCACATAGGCATACAACATATAGGGAGCCGTGTTTCCCTGAAGTGCCAGCATTTTGTCGTAGTTAAAAACGTAGTTACTGGTGCGATTCTGGCTGAGATCAGCATATTTAATAGCACTAATGCCCACCACTTTCGCTACATTTTCAATAAATTCTTCAGTCTCTTCTCGGCTCTCTTCTTGAAGACGAGTTTTAAGATCAGTGCGGGCACGGGTGATCGCTTCATCCAACAAATCAACCAGCCGCACTGCTTCACCAGAGCGGCTCTTTAGCTTCTTGCCATCCTCGCCCAAAATCGAACCCAGTGGCGCATAGAAAAATTCCACATCATCTGTAATCCAGCCTGCCCGCCGACCAACCTGAAAAATTTGAGCAAAGTGATTGGTCTGCTCCATGCCAACTGGGTAAATGATCCGCTGTGCCTGATCAACACCGACTCGATACCGGATAGCTGCTAAGTCAGTGGTTGCATAGTTGTATCCACCACCGGATTTTTGCACAATCAGAGGCAGAGGCTTTCCTTCTTTATTGGTAAAACCTTCTAGAAATACGCACTTAGCTCCATCATCTTCAACCAATAAGCCCAGCCTATCTAATTCTGCAATCACTCCCGCTAATAGGGGATTGTAGAAAGACTCACCGCGTTCTTGAATGAATGGCGAAAGCCCCATCAAGTCAAATATTTTTCGATTGGTTCGATTGGACAAGTCACAGACGAGTTTCCAAGCTCTTGAGGTTTCCTCATCTCCAGCTTGCAGCTTGACCACTGACAGTCTTGCTGCTTCCTGAAAGCTCTCGTCTGCATCGAACCGCTGCTTAGCTGCACGGTAAAAGGTTGCCAAATCTCCTAAATCTAAACCCTGCGAAGACTTCAGTGCTTCAGGATAAGCTTCCTGTACGTAGGCAATTAGCATCCCAAAGGGGGTTCCCCAATCCCCAATGTGACTTAGACGTAGCACCTCATGCCCCAGAAATTCTAAAATCCTGGAGATAGCATCCCCAATGAACGAGGGACGCAAGTGTCCCACATGCATTTCTTTGGCAATATTAGGACTGGGATAATCCACAATTACGCGCTGAGGCTCAGAGGCTGAGGCAACGCCTAGTCTGGCGTCTGATTGCATCGCTTTGATCTGCGTCTTCAAGTAACTCGTCTTTAGCGTCAAGTTGATGAAGCCACCTCCAGCAATCGTTAGAGGCTCACATAGGTCAGTGACATCCAGTTTTTGGACAATTGCCTCGGCGATCGCCCGTGGTGCTTCACCCAGTCGCTTCGCTAACGCCATAGCCACATTAGATTGGTAATCTCCAAACTTGGGATTACTGGCAGACACTAGCATCGGATCAGTGCCTGCCAACGCTTCCCCAAACGCAGCCACTAACGCCTGCTCAAAACGCTCTTTCAGTTGGGCGATCGTTTCTCTCATAACTCCATCAGCTAACTTCCGCTATTCCTAGAATAACGATTTGACTTATTAATCATTCAGTACAGACGCACCTTTGGGCAAGTCACTCTTGAATCGAAAATTCACGGACAGTTTGTTTTATCCTCCCAAATACCCATTCGTGAATCCGTAATGCCTCTGAAGGAACTCAAGCCCTGCAAGCGTATCTTGAACCCAAGCAAATCTAAAACAGATGGCTTTTCCTTGCTCACTATTGTTGTTCAACAAGGGTTTCACATCTATGGTCGCTTCTCTTAATTCTCCCATTGCAACCGCTCAAGCTACTGCATCAGTTGATTTGATCAACGTTGCTAGAGCATTTCGTAATGATCCTCAGCAAATCAAATTGATTCAATGGCTTCAGTCTTCCACAGGAGTTCAGAAGCAATCTGAGTTTGCATTAATGTGGCGCGATGGGCAACCTGGGGGAGCGATCGACTTCGTCAAAGTATTCCAATCCTATCAGGGGCAACCTCATCAAAACGCCTCCCTCAAGTGGTTACAGACAAACACCCAGCCGAAAACAATGGAAGGCTTCACCCAGATGTGGAGCGATTGGCACTTAACCGCTCCCAAAAATCGCGAACTTCGTTTGAAGGTGCCTTACTACCAGCAGGTAGATAACAAATACGAACCGATGCGAACCTGCAACACTTCTAGCTGCGCGATGGTTGCTAAATTCTTGGGGGCTAAAATTTCTAGCGATGATGCGTACTACCAAAAGGTCATCAAATACGGCGACACAACCGATCACAATGCTCAAACCAAAGCCTTAGCGGAGATAGGCATTAAGTCTATCTGGCGCACTGATCTGAGCTTTATTGATCTAGATCAATCTATCGCATCCCAACTGCCTGTTGTAATTGGCATTCTTCATCGCGGTACTCTCGCTTCTCCCACGGGTGGACACATGATTGTTGTTATCGGACGAACTGCTAATCAGGACTACATTTGCCACGATCCTTTTGGCAGTCTTCTAGATGCTGGCGGTGGTTATACGGGTAATGTCAGCAATGGTAATGCTGTTGTGTACCCGCGCTATGTTCTCAGTCGGCGATGGCTTGCCGAAGGCGAGAAATCTGGCTGGGGTCGGCTGTTTATGAAGTAGTTCTGGACACTTAGTTCGCCAGTACTCTTCAGTCTCGTTTAACTCTCATACTGAGATCCAACCAGGTTGATCGCGTAATGGGCGCACTGCTCGATATATAGTCCACCCCTGTCTCTGCTACCGATCGAATCGTTTCCAACGTGATATTTCCTGAAGCCTCTATTTTGATCCGGTCACTTGTTGACCGGATTTTTTACCGCTATTTGCATCATGTCCAGGGGCATATTGTCCAGCATGATGATGTCTGCTCCATGCTGCAATGCCTCTGCTACCTGATCGAGAGTTTCTGTCTCTACTTCAATTGTCAGTGGATAGGGAATTCGCGATCGAATTTGAGCAATCGCCTGTCCAATTCCCCCTGCTGCTGCAATATGGTTGTCCTTAATCATGACGCCATCATCCAATCCCATCCGATGATTCATCGCTCCACCCACCTGAGCCGCATACTTTTCTAGAATTCTCAACCCTGGTGTGGTCTTGCGGGTATCCACTAACTGAGCAGGCAAATCAGCGATCTTCTCCACATACTGACTCGTCATCGTTGCGATTCCACTCAGCCGCATTGCCAGATTCAAAGCCACTCGTTCTCCAGTCAGTAGTGTATCTAGGGCACCTTCAATCCGAGCAATCCCCTGACCTCGATCGCACCACTCCCCTTCCCCTACAGTCGGTATAAATGTAACTTGACTGCTAAGGAGTTGAAAGACTCGTGCTGCAATCGGCAGTCCTGCAACAACCCCTGCTTCTTTAACAATCCACTGAGCTTGCCCAGGTGTAGAGCCAGAAGAGAAAAGGGCTTGAGTGGTGCGATCGCCCTACCAATGTCTTCTAATAACCAACTACGCAACATCTGATCTAGAACTAAGACTGATGGCACGACAGCCATTGAAGTTTTCATAATTCTTAAGAGCCAGTTTTACCGCTATGAGTGCCCCATCAACTCTACAGAATTTTCGACCGCTTCTTTCGCAACACTGTCGCTCAAGGATGAAATTTGGGCACGAACTTTAGATAAATACGTTCGTACTCCCAAGTATTGGGAGAAACATCTTTAAAGCCTGAGAGGCTTGGTAATTGTGAACTTGGAGTGTTCTCAGAAATTCTTTTCCAAGTTGCTTGACACTTTTCAAAAGTTTCCAGTATATTGATAAAGCGGTGGAGGGAAGCCAAGCGAGAGTGAGGCAGAGAGCGCCGTCTCGAACCTAGAAAACTTTATAGTTTAGAAGTAACAGTAGCACTAGTAACCTGAGAAATCAATAGGTTAAT
>JAAUOQ010000392.1 GCA_012034795.1 Leptolyngbyaceae cyanobacterium CRU_2_3 | reverse complement strand
AGAAGAAATTTACAAGGAATTGATCCTTCTTGAACGGCTACAAGTGAAATGCAAGCAGTACGAAAGTAAAATAGTGCTTCGACTCAGGTTTAAAATAAATTTCTCTTTCAGGATTTTGAACGTCGCTTTGGATTAACTGGGCAATCCCTGCTTATAGCCTCTTTTAAACCAGCAGACTTCGAGATCAGATTCTCAAGTTCTGCGATCGTTACAGCCAGCACTGAGCCAAATTTTAAGCCCAATTTGCGGACTTTGCTGGTACTGCTGTCTTGCGGCAGTGGGTTTTTTGCCATCACTTTTCTTGTCTATATTACGAGTCGGTATCAAGCTGCAATTGCTGACTTAAGTTTCAGTTCTACTCAGATCTGAAGTGCTCTTTAACTACTTAACTTAAAAACTTACCCGAACAAAAGGAATTGACCCACATGTACAATCTGAAACAAGTCCTTCACCGTTGCTTACCGATTCTTGGGGTGCTTGTATTAGCTGCCTGCACGAATAACTCAGCTAGCAACTCTTCAACCCCAGGCACCTCAGACACAGGGGCATCTACCAGTCCATCCAATACTGTCTTTAGTGCTGCTAAAGGCTGTCTCAATGTAGGGGTTTTACTGCCCGAATCAGACTCCTCCTCTCGCTATGAAGCTTACGATCGCCCCCTACTCGATCGGGAAATTAAAGCTGCTTTACCAGGTGTCACCCTGCAATATGCCAATGCCAACAACAACGCCACCACGCAGCAAAATCAGGCGGATGCAGCCCTGACCAAAGGAGCCTGTATCTTAGTGATTGACCCGAACGACAGTGACCAAGCAGCCGTGATTGTGCAAAAAGCTAAAGCCAGCGGCGTGCCTGTGATTGCCTACGATCGCCTGATTCAAGATCCGGACACAGCCTACTATGTCTCTTTTGACAACCAGCGAGTTGGAGAATTACAGGGTCAGTACATCGCAGACCAATATAAAGCTGGCAACTATGGACTCAAGCAGGGCGCTAACCTGGCAATGATCAACGGGTCCCAAACGGATAACAATGCCTTACTGTTTCGCAAAGGAGCGCTGAACGCCTTGCAGCCCTTGGTTGATAGTGGCGATCTCAACCTAGTTTTTGATCAATATACACCCAATTGGGACAACGCCAAAGCGCAGTCTTTGATGGAAGGGGTATTGACCAAGCAAAGCAACAACGTCCAGATTGCCTATGTTGCCAACGACGGCATGGCCAATACGGTAGTGGCAGCCCTGCGATCGCAAAAACTCAACGGTAAAGTGCTGGTCACAGGACAGGATGCCACACTGACAGGCATTCAAAATATCCTAACGGGCGATCAAGCAATGACCATCTACAAGCCGATCGCCCAAGAAGCCAAAGCCACCGCCAGACTGGTGGCGGCCCTCAGTAAAGGTGAAGATACTAGCTCGATCGTCAATGGCTCTACAGAAGTAAAGGGTGGAGCCAAAATCCCATCACTTCTAGAAACTCCCATCATTGTTGACAAGAAAAATGTGGCGCAGACAGTGATTGCAGATGGGTTCTTGACCCAGGAACAAATTTGCAGCGGCTTATCAGCAGGTGCCGGTGGTATTTGTCCATAGAACTTTCTCGCCTCCTTGCCCTCTCGCAGGGCTAACTCAATACCGCTACAAATTAGCTTGCTTACAAATTAGCTTGCTACAAGTCATACAGGGGATGAAATCAGCATGACCCATAGTTCTTTAACAGCACTCCAGGATAGCCAGCCCACAAATACCAAGTTGCCTCGGCTACAACTTAAAAATATCTGCAAATCTTTTGGTGGAGTACAAGCCCTCAAGCATGTGGACTTTGAGGTGTACGACGGAGAAGTGGTTGGGCTAGTCGGCGATAACGGCGCAGGCAAATCAACTCTGATCAAAACCATTTCTGGAGCTTATGTTCCCGATGAAGGAGAGATCTTGATTGATGGACAACAGGAAACCATTCAAGGTCCCCAAGATGCCACCCGCTTGGGCATTGAGACGGTATATCAAGATTTGGCCCTTTGCGACAACCTGGATGTGGTTGCCAATCTGTGGCTGGGGCGTGAGTCCTATCGCAATTTGATTCCTGGCGTCCTGCGGGTGCTGGATGAAACAGAAATGGAGCGCAAAACGATCGAAGTCCTGCGAACCTTAGATGTCAAAATTCCCTCGGTGCGTTCAACCGTCGCTGGACTTTCCGGGGGACAGCGCCAATGTGTTGCAGTTGCTAAAACCATTTTGCGTCAACCCAAGGTTGTGCTTTTGGACGAGCCAACTGCTGCATTGGGGGTGGCCCAAACTCGACAGGTGCTCAATCTAATTTTGCGACTGAAGCAACAGGGGCAAGCCGTTGTGGTCATTTCCCACAATTTGCATGATGTGTTTGAGGTCACAGATCGGATCATCGTCATGCGGTTGGGAGAACGAGTACGAACCTTTGAAACCCGAAACACAACCCGTGAAGCAGTGGTCGCTACGATTACCGGTGCAGATACGGCTGCTCTCACTGAGGCAGATGTTGCCGGAGTTTAAGTTCGTTTAACAGCATTCGACAACGCCATTCGACAAGATACTAACAGCCATGAAAAGTTTAGATTCAAATCCCTCTCCTGGCAGTTCAGGCCCTGGCAGTTCAGCCCCTAGCAGTTCAGAGAGTAGCCTGGTGCAACAGCCAATCCCAGAAGTAAGCTCACCTCCACAAATTCGGTTTAGCTTGCGATCGCTCATACAAGGCGATTTAGGTTTCATCCCAGTCATCATTACACTAGCGCTGATCACCATTTATTTCCAACTCACTACCAGCGGTATTTTTCTGCAAGCCCGCAACCTTTCTAACCTGACTCAGCAAATTGTTGCGATCAGTATTCTCAGTATCGCGGCTGTGTTGGTGCTGCTGTTGGGAGAAATTGACTTGAGTTTGGCGGCGGTCGCCCAAACTTGTGCCGCCATTATGGCAACCCTCTCGGTCTACCAAACTTGGAACCCTGGTTGGCAATGGTAGCCGCACTCCTGGCAGGAGCGTTGGCTGGGTTGGTCAATGGCTTTTTCACAGCCGTGCTGCGGGTGCCGTCTTTTATCGTCACGCTGGCTGGATCAATTGGCTATGCCGGACTCCTACTGGTCGTGATGGGCCCCCAAACTACTTTGGTGGTGCGTGATTCCACCATTCGGTCTTTAGCACCGAACTATCTACCGCCTGCCTTGGGCTGGGGCATTCCCTTGGTTTGCTTAGGGCTATATGCGTTGGGCGTTTGGTATAATCAGCGGCAGCGATCGGCAGCCAACTTACCGGTCAAACACCCCACTCAGTTGGTGCTGCAATTAGCTGCGGCAACGGCGATCGTTGTAATATTGGTCTTCCTGTTTCAGTCTTACCAAGGGGTTCCCCAAGCGGTCATGATTGCGCTGGGCTTAGTCGTTGTCTTTTGGTTGATTTTGAGAAAAACAGCCTTTGGCCGACACCTGTATGCGGTAGGAGGTAACGCTGAAGCCGCGCGTCGGGCTGGCATCAATGTGGTACGAATGAAGCTGACAGTATTTATGCTGGCTTCTACCCTGGCTGCCTTTGCTGGAATTATGATGACCTCCCGCAGCACTGCGGTTGCCACTCAAATCAGTTCTACCCTGTTGCTGAACGCGATCGCCGCTGCTGTCATCGGCGGAGTTAGCCTGTTTGGAGGACGGGGTTCGGTCTGGGCAGTGGTCTTGGGAGCTTTAGTAATTGGTAGCCTGGACAACGGTTTAGATCTCCTCAATCAAGAGCAGGGCATTAAAAACATTGTCCAGGGTGCAGTATTGGTGTTGGCTGTCACTGCCGATGCGGTCGTTCGGCGGGCTGGATTTGCCAAAGGCAAGTAGCGTCCAAAAATCATCCAATTGATTTAGAACTCAGTATTCAGTATAAGGTGCAGCATGCGTATCCCAAAGTACGAATGCTGTGCCTTTAACATCTTCAAAGTGAAGACCTGTTGTGGGCTCATCCAGTAAATACAGGCTATGACCACTAGAGCGAATAGAAAGTTCCTTGGCGAGTTTGACCCGCTGCGCTTCGCCTCCAGAAAGCGTTGTGGCCGGTTGGCCGAGACGCAGGTAATCGAGCCCGACATCGACCAGCGCGGCACGCACGCGCGCGCTAACTTTGCGGACGACTCGATCATCGCGGAATCGGTATTCACAAACAGCACCGATGAGCCAGTCCCTATTCTGTCCGGCGGTCGGCCCGGCGTCGAGGGTCGCTTCGTAGAGGAGCTTCGAAAGTCTGGCGCAGAACGGATGCGAGAACTCGAACGTGGGCGGCGATGCCGTTGCCGAAGAATGTCGAGATTCGCCCGCGCGTCCGGTCAATGAGCTGATCGGGGATGACCACGTCCAGAGGATGGATGTCTTCCTTGAGCGAGCCCACGGCGCTCGCGG
>JAAUOQ010000391.1 GCA_012034795.1 Leptolyngbyaceae cyanobacterium CRU_2_3 | reverse complement strand
CCTAAGCAGGTAGAAAAAATGGCTCCTAAGGTAACCACACCTGCCCCTGCAATCGAACCAGTTGAGAAATCTGCGCCTAAACCAGAAGCTACAACACCCAAGGAATTAGCTCCAGCAATCAAATTAGAGCCTAAAGTCAATCCTGCTCCAGCTCGACCAAAAGCTGAAGAGAAGGGCGATAGCCCATCCTTCCGGAAGATGTTCGATCGATTCAAAGAGAAAGTAGCTCCTAAGCCCGCACCACCAAAAATTGTGCCTAAACAGGTAGAGAAAATTGCTCCCCAACCTACCACTGCACCTGCCATTAAAGCGGAGGAGAAATCCGCACCTCAACCAGCAGCTACTATGGCACCCCAGAGCCCAGCCCCAATAACCAAGGTAGCGCCAAAGGTCAATCCTGTTCCAGCTCGACCAGCTCAACCAAAAGAAAAGGCTAAAGAGACAAGCGACCGCCCATCCTTCCAAAAGATGTTCGATCGATTCAAAGAGAAAGTAGCTCCTAAGCCCGCACCACCAAAAATTGTGCCTAAACAGGTAGAAAAAAATACTCCTAAACCTACGGTCACAACCAATCGACCAATACCAACATCTGCACCGCCAAAACAAGCTCCAGCCCCTGAAATGGTACCTGCAGAAGAAACTAAATCCGAACCTACTAAAACTGCTCCTACACCAAACTGGAAGGAACGTCTGCGCCAGCTTCGCCAAAATGAAGAAGGGAGCACAGGTAAACGTAGCTCAGCGCCTGAGCCAGCGGGGTTAATCCCTGTCCCTGAATCTCTGTAAACTCAGCTTCCTATAGAAATATATCTATGTCACAAGTATTGTGTCTGGGTGAAGTCCTAGTCGACCAAATTGCCACGGAAGTTGGCGCAAGCTACGACCAGGTAAAATCCTGGACTGCCTACCCTGGTGGCGCCCCCGCCAATGTTGCTTGCGGTCTAGCTAAGCTTGGTACTTCCTCAGGATTTATCGGGTGTGTGGGGCACGATGAGGTAGGAACTAGCCTCGTAAAATTATTGCAAGATACTGGTGTTGATACTACTGGAGTACAGGTGCATCCCACTGCGCCAACTCGCCAGGTATACGTAACGCGATTAGCAAATGGCGATCGCACCTTTGCTAAATTCTCCAGTCCTGGGGTCAGCGGTGTGGAAGGTGGAATAGAAACAGTCTTTGCGGATACACTCCTGGACGCAGATCGACTACCAGAGGCACTCTTTGCTGAGGCAAATTTCCTTGTGCTTGGGACGCTATGTCTTGCCAATCCGATCGCAGCACAGGCAGTGCAGAGGCTTTGCAGCTAGCTGAGAATTACTACGTGAGAGTTGTGGTGGATATCAACTGGCGACCGATGTTTTGGCACGATGAGACAATCGCTCCCAACCAGATTCGCAACTTACTAGAACATACCGACTTTCTCAAAGTATCGGCAGAGGAAGCAGAGTGGCTATTTCAGACCACAAATCCATACGCGATCGCCGAGCAGCAAAGTCACCTGGAAGGAGTGATCGTCACAAATGGAGAATTTGGCTGCCACTACTACCTTGGCGAACACCAGGGTGAATATCCTGCTTTTAAGGTACAAGCCCAAGATACTACAGGTGCAGGGGATAGCTTTTTGGCCGGATTTACGCATCAGCTTTGCCAGTACCCCCTCTCACAACTCAACGATCCTGATTTGGTCGATCGGATTGTTGCCTATGCCTCTGCTGTAGGAGCAATCACCACAACAGGTCTGGGCGCGATCGCGCCTCAACCTACCGATGCCCAAGTAAAAGCATTTTTGGCAACTCACTAGTAGTCTGTGATGGACTGTATGTAGATACTGTTTTGCCAAAAAAAGTCAAGCCATTGGCAAATAGAAAAGGGTGGCTTTCGCCACCCCCTATTGATTGTTAGTCTAATGACAAATTAACCAAGAACTTTGCGGCAATGTGCCAAGACATTATCGACCGTGAAGCCAAACTTCTCATAGCAGGTAGGGCCAGGAGCAGATGCACCGTAAGTGTCGATCCCGATTACCGCGCCTTCAGAACCAACGTATTTGTGCCAGCCCATCGTCGAGCCAGCTTCTACAGAAACGCGCTTCTTCACGGAGGCAGGCAGAACGGAATCCTTGTATTCCTGGGGTTGTTCTTCAAATAGTTCCCAGCAAGGCAGAGAAACTACACGCACAGCTTTGCCTTCCGCTGTTAGGGTGGCGGCGGCCTTGGTAGCCAACTCTAGCTCAGAACCGGTCGCAATGACGATCAGCTCAGGATTTGCAGCGTCAACAACGACATAGCCGCCTTTTGCTACGCCTGCCACCGATGTGCCAGCCAGGTTTTTGACACCCTGACGGGTAAAGGCAAGCAGAGAAGGACGCTTGCGGTTGCGATCGCGATTTCATAAGCACCGACAGTTTCATTAGCATCCGCAGGGCGTAAAACCAATAAATCTGGAATTACCCGCAGTGAAGCAAGGGTTTCCACAGGTTGGTGGGTAGGCCCATCTTCACCTAGCACGATCGAGTCATGGGTCATGATGTAAATTGCGCCTACTTGCGACAATGCCGACAAGCGAATTGCGCCGCGCATATAGTCAGCGAACACCAAGAAGGTTGCTCCGTAAGGAATCAACCCACCATGCAACGCCATACCGTTCAAGATCGCACCCATGCCATGCTCGCGCACGCCAAAGCGGAAGTTGCGTCCTTCGTAAGAACCAGCTTGGAAGTCAGCTATCCCTTTGACATAAGTCATATTGGAGTGGGCCAAGTCAGCCGAACCACCAAGAAACTCAGGTAGGACAGGGGAAGCGCATTCAAGCACGCCTCAGACAATAGACGGGTAGAGGTTTCTTTTTGGGTAACAGGTTCCAGCGCCTTCTGCCAACCTTCAGGCAATTCTCCAGCCATCACGCGCTTAAATTCGGCGGCTTCGGCGGGATAGGCTTTTTCGTAAGCGGCAAAACGCTGATTCCACTCAGCTTCAGCTTCCGCACCTTTATCGATCGCTTTTCTAAAACGGGCAAGGGCATCTTCGGGAATTACAAATGGCTCGTATTCCCAACCCAGATTATTGCGGGTTGCAGTTACTTCGTCGCCACCTAGAGCGGCACCATGAACGCCTGCGGTGCCAGCTTTGTTGGGCGAGCCGTAACCAATCACGGTGGTGACAACTAGCAAGCTAGGCTTATCAGTAACTTTTTTGGCTTCAGCGATCGCGCGGGCAATACTATCGAGGTCGTCATTACCATTGGCAACATACTGAACGTGCCAACCATAGGCTTCATAGCGCTTACCGACATCTTCAGTAAAGGCTAAGTTAGTGTTGCCTTCGATCGAGATGTGATTGTCATCGTAGAGAGCAATTAATTTACCGAGTCCGAGGTGTCCTGCCAAGGAACAAGCTTCGCCGGAAACGCCTTCCATGTGGCAACCATCACCCATAATCACGTAGGTGTAGTGGTCAACAATGGTGTTACCGGGCTTGTTAAATTTAGCAGCAAGATGAGCTTCTGCCATTGCCAAACCGACGGCGTTAGCAATGCCTTGTCCCAGAGGACCTGTGGTAACTTCTACGCCTTCTGTGACGAAGTTTTCGGGGTGTCCGGGAGTTTTGGATTCCCACTGACGGAATTGCTTGATGTCATCAAGGGAGACGCTATCGTAGCCGGTCAAGTGCATGAGGGCGTACTGTAGCATACAGCCGTGGCCCGCTGAGAGCACGAAGCGATCGCGGTTGAACCACTTGGGGTTTTTGGGATTGAACCGCATGAACCGATCCCACAGCACGAAAGCCATAGGGGCAGCGCCCATCGGCAGTCCCGGATGTCCAGATTTTGCTTTTTCTACCGCGTCGATGGCCAGAAAGCGGATAGAGTTGATGCAGAGTTCTTCGAGAGATTGAGTTGCGACAGCCATAATGATGGTTTTTAGATTCTGATGAGTTAAGTGTGAGAGTGGTCGATTCTGGCAGAGGCACGGGGAGTCGAGTTCGACTTGAGTTCGATCGCTTGCCGGTCTGCTCAATTGGGGAACTGCCGTGAGGCTGCTACTACATATCATCTCACCACTTGGACTCGACGAACAACTTATTTTTTTAATGTTTCGGTAGCTTTGTATTGTCGATCGCAATTTGCGATCGGAGATATTTCTGAGGACAGTTGACAGTTGACAGTTGACAGTTGACAGTTGACAGTTGACAGATTTTCAATTTCTCTCAGGGAACCAGTAAAGATCGCTGAAACCCTTGATATTACATTATTTTCCTTCTTCCTTCTTCCTTCTTCCTTCTTCCTTCTTCCTTCTGCTATATTCATAATTTTAATCGGACAATAACTAATGACTCTCAGCGAAGCCGAAGTCCGCAGTCAAAAAGTAGCAGAAACTGCGATCGCAAGGCATAGAACCGTATCCCAGTCAATCTTACGCGC
>JAAUOQ010000390.1 GCA_012034795.1 Leptolyngbyaceae cyanobacterium CRU_2_3 | reverse complement strand
TCAACAACCCTTGCTCCAGGGTATTGAGGTGGTCTTTCGCTTCCTCAATGAAGTAGCCCATGATCCGCTGTTGTTGTTCAGACAGCATAGCCTTGTTCCCTGTGTGATTGTGAGCGATCGCCCTTAACTAGAAGTTACTACTTAACTAGAAATTGTTACAAAGAAACCCTATTCACTAGGATGAAAATAGGAAATCAAACACTAAAACTTCTCATCGTCCTCTGCATCGTTAGACTTTTTCAACGCGGAAACGCTCCACCGAAGACAGTAAATCTCTAGCAACACCCACCTGATTTTGTAGCGAGCCAGAGACTCGCTGGGCTTCCTGAGAAGTCTCTTGAGCAGTCAACTCGACTGATTGCATGACCTGAGCTACGTTACGAGAGGTTTCAGTTTGTTCTACTGTATCAGCAGTAATAGAACGCACTAGCACATCAATCCGATTGGAAACCTGAATGATGTCCTCAAGCGATCGCTTTGCCTGTTCTGCCAATCTTGTCCCCTCGATCACCTGCTGAGTTCCTTCCTCCATAGCAGTCATCACAGAGCCTGTTTCGCTTTGAATCTGTAATACAATTTGCTCAATTTCCTTAGACGCTTTAGCCGCGCGATCGGCAAGCTGACGGACTTCATCAGCAACGATCGCAAAACCCCGCCCTGCTTCTCCAGCTCTAGCTGCTTCAATACTTGCGTTGAGCGCCAGCAGATTAGTCCGAGAGGCAATTTGGGAAATCAAGGCAACAATTTTAGAAATCTCTTGGGAAGATTCAGCCAGCCGTTTTACCTTGCGAGTTGTTTCTGCCACCGTTTCCCGAATTTCTAAAATTCCAGATACCGTGCGCTCCACTGCTTCACCGCCTTTGAGAGCAGTTGCCGATGCCGATCGTGCCACTTCTTCGGCTTCGCGAGCGCTCTCTGCTACTCGCTGAATCGAGTCAGTCATGATTTGCACTGAGTTCAGCGTGACAGCCAGTTCCTCTGCTTGGCGAAGGGCATCAGAGGAAAGAGAACGGGCAAAAATTTCATTCTCTGTAGAACTCTTTGTGACCTGTCGGGCGGCCATCTTCACTTGCTGCACAATTTCCCGCAAGTTTTGAATCGTCAGGTTGAAGGAGTCCGCCACTGCCCCCAGCACATCTGCCGTCACTTCGGCTTGTACAGTCAAATCTCCACGGGCTGCCCCTTCCACATCATCCAGCAATCGAATCACCTGACGCTGCAAATCTTCTTTAGCTTGCTCCTGCTCTTCTGCCTTGCGCTGAGCTTCGCTAGTCGTTGTTAAAATCACGCGAGCCATTTGGTTAAAACCCGTTGCCAATTGCCCAAATTCATCTTCAGAATGCACCGCCGCCCGAACGTTCAGGTTGCCCTGAGAAACCGCATCAAATTGACGCTGTAAATCGGCGGCAGTCCGACGAACCTGTTTAGTCAGAAACCCGCCGAGTGCAACAGACACTCCAAACCCTGACAAGCCAGCCGTGAGGCTCATGATTAAACCCGCAGGAGTTAGATAAGGCAGAACTGCTTCCTTCCGTTCTTGAGGAACTGTGCTAGCAAAGCCAAAGTAGACTGTTGCTGCTGCCAGAGCCGAAACGACTCCAGTTGCCCCAGCAATCATCCATTTCTTGGCATCCAGCGGTGCATTTTCTAGGGGTGCTGTCCAGCCCTGTTCAACAGTGACATCGGGTTCAGAGCGTCCATCCGTTTGGGCAAAGGTCGGCAAATGTTCGGAAGCGTTGGACAGAGGGAAAACATCATCTTCCCGGATCACAGAGCGATCGTTACCACTGTCGGAGAAGTCGAATCCAACAGCGCTCGTATTCATAGCAAAATTCGTTGAGGAGGCATGCCAGAACTCCCAATTGAGGGGCTGGTGAAATCGACAGAGTTATCAGAAAGATCAAAATCCGGCAAACTCCCTAGATCATCAAACTCATCAAACTCATCCAAGAACCCAACACTACTGCGCTCGCTGGAGTCATGATTTCTGAAAGAGTTGCCGCTAGAGGGAAATTTCGGGTCATCCAGCCTATCTAAGTCAAAGCTGTTGCTACCCGAAATAAAGGTGTGTTCATCATTATTCTGCTCATAGAAATTTTCCTCACTCTCTCTATTGTCTAGGTTCTCTCCGCCCATGAACAAGGTTGCATCTTCCGCAGGCAAACCGAAGCTACCTGAAGATGCAGAGGCATTGGGATACGCGGATGGTGAGTCAAATGCTTCTATGTTCGGAAAAATGGAATCGTCAAACTCATCTAGTGAGAAGGGGGTATCTGCAATCTCTTCAGCCTGATGATTCATGGGATCATCGCCTGATGAGATATGAGTAACAGATTGATAAGTGGTCAAGGGTTGATCATTAACTTGGAACGGATTGGCGACGTCAAGTTCTGTCGTTTCGGCATCTGGAGAGAACGGGTTAGTGAAAGGAGAGCTGTCTTGAGAAAATGGGTTGCCCTGACGAGATCCGCTAGGTGTCGAGGAGTTGCTGTCAAGATTCAGATCGGCAAAGTCAAAATCATCCTCAATATCTGGCAGTTGGAAAGGTTGTTCAGAGGGTTGCCAGCTTTTCGCTGAATTGGATTGAAAAGGCGACTGAGGATCGATCGTACTGATGAAATCTGAGTCGATATCTGAAATTTGTGGGCTTGAGGTAGCCTGATCACGATATCCCGAACTCACTCCTGAATTAGCAGAGCTTTGTCCAAAAAACTCGTGATCGGAGAATTCGTCAATTGAGAACTGATCGACCGAGAACTGATCGACATTTTCCTGATTGTCTAATTGACCCGTCGTACACTGATCTGCATAGGTAATGCCGCTATTGGCATAGTTAACAAACTCAGCATCGTTGGTTAAGTCTAGAACAGACTGAATACTGCTCTTTGGCCACGTCAAACTGCTGTAGCCCATAGCAGTAGATATGTCCTCGTAGCAGACGAACACTAGGATCGCTAGGATGCGTTTCGACTAACCGATCGATGATTGCCGCTGCATCCTCATAGCTGCCCAGCATGTAGGCTCTTTCGGCTTGTTGATATTCATTTGCGAATCCAGTGACTGATCCCATGTGGTTTCTCCTGCCCGTGCGATGATCCAATTTGTCAATGAATTATCTATGCTGCCCAGCGAGCTGAGCGCAAAATTGCGATCTGATCAAGAAGACGAAGTGCAAGATCACCTTTATCCTGCATCCATTCTCCTCTCAGAAAGGGTGCCATACCGTCGGGGACGTTAGTTGGCATCTGAATATCCTCAATATCCAACCAGTCCATTCCCACAATCCGATCGATCGCTAAGCCTAACATTGTGTCTTGATCTTCGACTGCGATCACAGAAATCTCAGGGCGATCGGTACTCAACAGCGTTGGACTTCCCAGAAATTGCCCTAAATCCGCTACCCAAATGACTCGACCTCTCACATTCAACGTACCCAAGAGCAGAGGAGAGACATTGGGGATAGGGGTAATACGGTCTGGTGGAGATGAAATCACTTCTCTAATTCCGGTAGCAGGTAGAGCAAATTCTTCGCCTGAGGTGACAAAAAACCTGAGATGAAGCTCACCTTCAGGACTTTCGAGTTCCTGAAGCTCCGGTGCTTGATCTTGTCCTCTTCCGGTCAAAAAATCTGAATTCCCAATCATGAAACTAACCTACCCCAACACAGGGATTATTGCGCCACCTTCACTTTTAAGCTACCCCCTCAACAAAATTCCATAACACTTTACGCTCTATAGCTTAGTCTTTAGTAAGTGATCTGGATCAATTTCTGGAGTAATTTTGTTAACTTTACCCTCTCAAAAGCTGCTTTACGGTTCCTACTAATTCTGTAGGCTGGAAGGGTTTAGCAATATAGGCATCTGCCCCTTGTTTCATACCCCAATAGCGATCAAACTCTTCCCCTTTAGAAGAACACATTACCACTGGAACATTCTGTGTTTTTGGATCTGCTTTAAGCCGACGACACACTTCATAACCATTCATCCTTGGCATAACAATATCAAGTACCACCAAATCGGGACGTTGACCTTGAATTTTCTCTAAGGCTTCTACGCCGTCGCTGGCAACTGTGACACTTAGCCCACTTCCCTTAAGCAGGTCCGTGATCATTTCCCGCTGGGTTACGCTGTCTTCGACCACTAAAACTGTAGTCATAACTTTTGACCTACCATCAAGGTGAACGGGGAAAACCGACTCTGATTCACGATCGCACTCAACAAAACGACTCGTACCATTATGTTCTAATCCCCGTGACTGCAATCACTTTTGCGAATTTTAGCCGCGATGAGGTGACAAGAACGATGAAAAAGAGCTTGTGATATCAAGTTCTAACTCATCTTTTAAGGGCTTCTGACAATAAGTTTTCCGATAAATGATCGGACTTGGGGCGATCGGGCTGTCCCAAGCCGACATATTGTTCCACCA
>JAAUOQ010000389.1 GCA_012034795.1 Leptolyngbyaceae cyanobacterium CRU_2_3 | reverse complement strand
TTCTCCCATCGCGATCGCGACCTGTGAGGCTTTTAAGCAAGCATTTTCCATAAAGGTTGTGCCTGTTTCTTCAATTTCGAGTTCCTGTGGCTTTAGCGTCAACTCCCAACCTAAGCTGGGGTCAGTTAGATAAGACTGCATTTCCTTGAGCTTACCAGGGTTGCCAGTGGCGACGACGAGAAGTGGCATAGGGCATAAAAAACGTGAATAGATTCATCTGATTTTGAGTTTCGCGGGGAATCCAACGAAACTCAAACTTCAACTAGAACTAGATTGAGCTAGCCCAATCCTTGGCCCAGACCAAGTTGCGGTGGGCAACGTCGGAGCTAAGGGCTTCTGAGTAGAGCCGGAGGACAGGTTCTGTGCCGCTAAAGCGGATCAGCAGCCAGCTTTGATCGGCAAGCTGAAACTTGTAACCATCGATTGTTAAACAGTCTGTCACAGGTTGTCCTGCAATTTCTGTCAGAGGGTGAGTTTGTAGCTGCTCTAAAAGGCGCGATCGCACTTCCATGCTGGCCAAAGGTAGGTCAATCCGGTCATAGGCAGAGCGGTAGCCTGTCTTATCTTGCAGATTGGCGTAGAGTGTACTGAGGTCTTTGCCAAATTGGACGATCGCTTCTAACACATACAGGGCTGAGAGCAGGGCATCGCGTTCGGGAATATGGTGCCCATAGCCAATGCCACCCGACTCTTCGCCGCCTAGCAAAACTTGGGACTCCAGCATCCGGTCAGCGATGTATTTGTAGCCAATCGGAGTCTGGTAAAGTGGCAGATTGTAAAGGGCTGCCACCTTGGGGATCAAGTTAGAACCGCTAATGGTTTTGATGACTTCGCCACTATAGCCGCGATGGGTAGCCAAGTGCTCAATTAAAACAGGAATGAGCACCTGTGAACTTAAAAAATTTCCCTGACCATCGACAGCCGCGATCCGATCGCTATCTCCATCAAATACTAAGCCTACAGCCAGTCCTGTGTTGCCCTGTTGGCGAAATGCTTGGATAGTCTGGATGAGTAACGGCAAATAACGGGGTAACGGTTCAGGCGCACCTCCCCCCAAACAGAGGATCGCGATCGCGATTCAACTCTTGGACAGGAATTCCCAAAAGCTGTTCTAGCCCACTGGCTGCGGCTCCATGCATCACATCTGCGAAAACCGTCAATTTGCCAGAGGCGATCGCCTGTCGAATTTGCTCAATGTTTACTTTGCCGCGCAGTGCTTCACAGTAGCTTTGCCAGGGGTTGAAGGTTTCTAGCTTACCCGGAATCGCCGCTTCAGGCTGTGTGCCATTCTGGAGCATTTGCTCAATTTTGTGGGTGACTTCTGGCGGCACCGATCCGCCAAAACCGCCTTTGACCTTCAGCCCAGAGTAAATGCCAGGATTGTGGCTGGCCGTAATGACCAGTGCTCCTAGGGCCTGATGTTGCTTAGCGGCCCAACTGAAGGCAGGCGTTGGTGCATAGGTTTCAGACAGTAGCACATCAAATCCAGCGGCTTGGACTGCCTCAGCCGTAGCTTGGGCAAACTCTTCTGAGAGGAAACGGCGATCGTAGCCCACAATGATGGTACGGTTACCGCCATAGGTTTGCTCTAAGGCGATCGCGGCTAACGGCGCTACCTGAATCACCCGCTCAAAGGTAAAATCGGCGGCAATCACGCCTCGCCAACCATCTGTACCGAAGGTTATGGGCTTTGCGGTCAAAGACGTAGGAGAAAGAGGAATTGCCATAGTGCTGTGTCTGAGTGAAGAGTATGTCTGAATGAAAAGTATGTCTGGGTGAAAAGTATGTCTGGGTGAAAAGTATGTCTGAGTGAAGAACCGTAACACTGCTTCGAGAGTACCGATCAACGGCAACGTCTGGGAACCTACCCGATCTTCCCCGATCTTCTAAGGTTTAGATCCTAGACTTGCACGTTATAGCTTTTTCTCAGGACAGGCGGCAAATTTCTGGTAGAGGCTTTGTAAACCTTTATCAATCCAAATATCAATCAAAAAGTCCCTAACTAAAAGATCTAGGTTTTCAAAGTTCACCGACTTCCCACCCCCCATTCACCACTCCCTACTCCCCGTCATTCTTCATTCTTGCCAACGGCAGTTCCACGGCCTGCACTCGGTTGCGGCCATTGCGTTTGGCATCGTAAAGGGCTTTATCCGCCCGTTGTAAGACATCCCAAGCAGAGTGGTCAAAGATGGGGCTTTGCTGGGCAACTCCGAAGCTAGCAGTAACAGCCATGTCGCCGATTCTAGTAGGCATTGAGCTATTGTTTACAGCACGACGCAAACGTTCTGCCACATCAATCGCCTGATCCAAAGGAGTATCCGTCAAAATAATGACAAACTCTTCTCCTCCATAGCGGTAGGCTAGCGTACCCCGTCGGAGTTGGCCCTGAAGCCGCTGAGCCAACTCAATTAAAACTTCATCGCCTACCAGATGCCCATGCTCGTCATTCACCATTTTGAAGTAATCAATATCGCAAACAATGATGCTAAAAGATGACTGCACAGTCCACACAGCCGTCATGCTTAGTTGCTCCAGTTCTCGCTCCAGCGATCGCCGATTCATCAATTGGGTCAGATCATCGCGCATCACCGTTTTTTGCAAGGAGTCATTTTGCATTCGCAGCATTTCTTGACGCCGCCAGAGGCTCTGATAATTCTGGGCATTGGTAAGAGCGATCGCTGCTTGATCTGCTACCTGTCGAATAGTTTGCAGTTCGTCTAATAAATACGCCCGTTCCTCCTGGTAAGACATCAGCACAACTGCCCCAAAAACTCTTCCTGGATAAACAGCGGGACGAGCAACACTGACATAATTTCAATAGAGTGCATCCAATCTTGTAGGGGATCAGGTTGTGGATCATGAACCCCCATTTGTAGATAGGAGGCTCCACCTTGCATAAACATATCAATAATGTTTTGCCAGTAAGTCCGGTAAATCTGTCGCCCCTCTAAAGGGAGCAGTCGGCGTTCAGGATAATCCCAAACCGCTAGGATAGTCACAGGGTCATCGCGCAAATCTACCAGAATAGAGCGATCGCACCGCAAGCCATAGCCCAACTCTGCCACAATTCGTCCGACTACCTCATCTGGATTCAGCGTAGAGTTAAGCAAGCGCGAAATCCGCGCAATTAAGGCTGCTTGCTGACGAGATTGCTCTAGCCGCTGTCGCCAGTAAAGAGCACTGTAAGCTAACCCCACATGGCTACAGACGATTTCCAAGGATTCTAGCTCTTCTAAACTCCAACCTCGGATCAGGGCAAGAGAAAACTCTTTGCCACTGCACTGGGGGTGAAAATTGCTTTCCAGGATAGGTAAACCGGCTAGCGATCGCCGCAGTTGCAGGACAAATTGGAGAGGATTAGCGAGAGATACTCGACCTCTAAGATCTTCAGACACAGTCCCCCGGCTGCTAATGGGAATAATCAACTCCCCCGTTTCAAGCTGCATCATCTGGGGCGTGTTTTGCTGATCCAACAGCCAGGCAGGTAGCGAGCGCGGCATAAACGGCTGAATCAGACTGTAGCGATCGTTAGGCAATGACTCTATGGCTATAGTAAGGGAGGGCTGATCCACTGCAAACGTTGCAGCATATTTGTTTACGGTCTCTGATGTCCCGTACACTCTCAGAGCGTCAGAAACTCCGAACTCTAAACCTGCCCACAGCAGGCACTCTGCTTCGTAGGTAGTGGCGATTTTTCTACAACCTGCCGTAGCAAAGAATCGACTGATTCTAGGTTTAATAAAGCTGCTTTGATCCAGGGATATATTTCTTTCCAATTAGGTGTCATTACTATCCTCTGGAACAAAGAAAGGTTACTTTAACGCCTACAGAACCCGTTTACTCCAATGAAGATCAGAGTAGGAACTCCAACAAAATCAAATATTCGGAACGTGTTGAATGCTCTGAACTTGTCCCTGTGCTCCCAGGAATGAACAACGCAACAAAGAAGTTGAAGTAGCCATTAGCACTTTTCAAACATCCTAAGATTACAGATGCTAATTTAGTATATTTTCTACTGGAATAAATGGCTCAAATTAACGCTTGTGCGGACAAAAACAGCAATCCAAGACAGATTGGTACTCCCAAACCAAAATTCAAGTCTGAAAGCAGCAAACCCGAACTTTAACTGCAACTCTAATCGTCCGATCGCTCAATCCAGGGTGGAATATAGCACCAAGCTTTATTAAGTTCTGTATCATACAGTTGATAGTCTGGCGCTTTCTCTTCTACAAACGCCCAAAAGTTCTCAGAGTGGTTCAGGTGAGCTGTATGACAGAGTTCATGAATAAAAACATAGCGGACTAATTCAGGAGGTAAAAACATCAGCTTATAGTTGAGGCTGATATTTTTTTTGCTAGAACAGCTCGCCCAAATCGTTTTTTGACCCCGTACCGCAATTTTGTTGCAAGGTAGCTCAACTTCTCGGCTAACCTGGCGGAGCCAGGGG
>JAAUOQ010000388.1 GCA_012034795.1 Leptolyngbyaceae cyanobacterium CRU_2_3 | reverse complement strand
AAAACCTCTTCGGAAAATACCATACAAGTTCAGTTACGTTTTTGAGTGTGAGGATAGTCATAAGCCTCACAACGCCATGATTGAGGACTGGGAATTAGGGGTGCTTTGGCTGAATGAAGTGGCTCGTTTGGGCGATGGAGAGCAAGCAGCTTTGAGCGTTCGCCGCAAGTTCCTGGACGAGCTATGTAACGAGAGTAAAGATACCCGTTTTTTTATGGGTACAGTATTTCCATACAATACATGGGTTGTACTCGGTGTTTTTTGGCCGCCTAAACCCAACAACTCGCAACCAGAAGTAGTCCAAGGAACGTTATTTTGAGGTATCGAAAAAGCGGATCTATTCCAAATTTTCAACGCCGCACCAGTATCCTCAAAATACTGTCTCAACTGAGATCTGAAGCAGCCCAACCATTCGTGACGCTCCTACACCGTCCTGGCGGGTATGGAGTCGGTTATAGAATTGCATGGAAGTAAATATATTTCTACTGCAAAGCTTGTTGATAGGCAGTGTGGATACGACGAAGATAATTTTCCATGCTGAAAAGTTCTGCCACTCGTTTACTGGCACTGGAAAGCTGCGATCGCAATACTGGACTCCTCAATAAAGCCTCCATCTTTTCTTTGATATCAGTAACTTCGTAAGGGTCAACATACAATGCAGCATCGCCACAGACTTCGGGCAGGCAGGAAACATTGGAAGTAATGACCGGGCAACCAAAACTCATGGCTTCAACGGGAGGGAGTCCAAACCCTTCGTAGAGTGAAGGAAAGACTAAACAGAATGCCCCCCCGTAGAGATAGCGCAGGCTATTGGTAGACACATATTCCAACAATTTCACCTGCTTGTGGGGATTTTTACTATCAGCAACGTAGCTAACTTTGGCCAGTTCATCTTCCCAAAGCCAACCCTTTTTGCCAACAATCACCAGCGGAAAGTCGGTATCTAAGCTGGCATAGGCATCAATTAACCGCCCCACATTTTTCTTGGGTTCGATCGCCCCAACAAACAAAAAGAATTTCTGAACTTCTAAACCATAGCGATCGAGAAACTCTGAAATTTCTTGCTGAGAAGCTTCTAAAGGTTCAAGGGCGATCGGTTGATAGGTAACGATGATTTTAGCGGGATCAGCTTCCTCAAAGTAGGTCAACAAATCCTGTTTTGAGTTTTCAGAAACTGTGATGATCACTGAAGATTCTTGAATAGCGTCTCGAACTTTAAAGTAGAAATTCTCTTTATCGTCTAATGTGGCATAGGGGAGGCGCAGCGGAATTAAATCATGAATGGTCGTAATTTTTTTGGCTCCACGAATTTGCATCGGCAATGGATAAGTTGCATGCCAAAGATCAATTTTTCAGGTACAGCAATCTGCGTTTTTAGCCCTAGTTTTTGTATAAAACATTGGCTGTGCTATAGCACTGAGGCAGATTGAAAGATTCAGCGTATTTCAGCAAATCTTCGTTAGATTGACCCCGTTTCACTACAAAATTGCGATCGCTGCGCCGGCGTTTTGCCCGATACAGGGGCGAAGCCGTTTTGGCCAATCCTTTCAGTAAGAAGAGAAGGCTACGATTCTCAACTTGATTATCAAAAATGAGACTTCATCCAGGATGGCATTGGATTTGTATCCACTGCGGCTCAGCAACACATCAATCTGAGCACCCAGTAACGTTAAAGCCTGAATGAGGCTGATGCCGTAGGTTTTGATGCCAGTTCCTTTAGTCAACTGCAAATTATACCCATCTACTAGCACCTTCACCCCTGCCAAACTCAGGTCTGGTGGAACCGCGATCGCCTGTTTTCCAGCCGCTTGTTTCTCCGCTACGATCGGCTGCACAGGATTTTGCTCTGCCGCTCTGATTTGAGTGATGGTTTGGGCAATTGGGATCGCTGCTGGAGGAGCAGCGATCGTGCGGCTTTCAACTGACAACTCGCTCAGATTACCCCAGGTAGACTCGTCCGCAGAAGTCTGGAACGATCGCACCAGCCCAGGAACACAGACCACATAGCCACCGCGTTTGACAATAGAATGAGGCGACCAGCAGGTAATCCACCAATCCTCATCTGCGCCTTGTCCAGGTTTACCTTGGTCAGGCTTGGGCGCACCGAGGTAAGGCGTAGGGATGGGCATGATGCTACGCCAGTAATCTCGATGGGCGTGCAGGTGTTGTCCTGGCATCGATCGCTTATACAAAACCGGGTATCCAGCAATTTCGCCCGTGCCAAAGTTGGGATGCTCTAGGGCATCGCGTCCAGATAGTAAGGGGCGATCGCGCTGGTCTTGAATTTGCTCTAAAACCTTCAGCGTTTCAGGGTTGATGTCTACGTCATCCTGAAAGTAGGAAATCCAATCGATCTGTGGATCGGCAAGCCAGTATTCTAGTCCCACATTCATGGCATTAGGCAGTCCTCGGTTTTCAGGAATGCGAATCAGCGGGAATCTGGTGTTGTGCTGTAATCCGCTGGTTTTCCTGGGAGTTCTCTGGGGTTGAGGCATCGTCCACTACCACGACGGGAATATTTAAGGCAATCACTTGGGGGAGCGATCGCGCCAAGCTTTGGGGACGATTGTAGGTTGTGATCACAGCCGCATAGTGGAGATGATGTTTGGGTTGATGGGTTTCCAGATATGCATCAAACAGGTTAGTCAGTGCTTCAATGTGAATGTCGTCGGGTGGACGTGCCCCTGGAAACAGTTCTTTGCATAGATGACAAACACCTCGTTGGCAAATACAGGATGAAACTGCTCCAAAACCTGAAGCGCGATGGGCGTTTCAATTTCTGTTGCCATGCCTTTATGAAAGACGACAAACTGAAATTGCTGGGCAGGCAAAGTATAGGACACGTTGTAGTGATGGGTGCCTGGAAAAAACTCTAGAAACTCGTTGGGAGCCAGGATGGCGGCGAGGGGATCGGCATATCTTTCCAGGAATGATCGCGCCTGCATCCAATATTCATCGGTGGTGGGGAAAGACATGGGCAAAAATATTAACGTCGGCTCTGTTTTAGGATGCCATATTCAGAGGGCTATTCTGCTTCAACTGGCCAGCCGATCGCTCGTTTGAGCCTAAACCAAGCCGATCGCATCTGCCAAAATTTGCTAGTTTTCATGGACTCAATCTGGGCTTGAGCGGCTTGCACTTGATCTTGTAGTTGAGCGAGTTGAGTGAGGTGATCGGATAATACATTGGGCGATCGCTTGTTTGGGTTGACCTTGGCGCGTAACTGCTGCTGTTCTCGATAGGTCTGCTGCACCGATTGCAGGGTTTTACCCGGTGCAAATTCTTGATGCCAAAAGATGAACTTGAGGCGAGACAATTCGCTCGACCAGTCTTGAAAGGTTTGCAGCAGGGAGCGATCGGCAGATGGCTGGGTGGTGGGAAATGAACGAGTTTCATAAGTCAGGGCATAGCTAAAGTGCAAGGGGGTGCGTTGAGCTAAATGCCAGAGGAAACACCAATCCTCAAATTCATGCAGTTGGGGATCTTGCAGCATGATTGGATCGAGCAGCGATCGCCTCACCAGGATGCTGCTTAAAGGAATGGGTAACTCAAAGGTTAAAAGCTGATCTAGATTGAAGGGCTGAAATAGATGAATGGCTCAGATGTTTCAGGGGAATTCTCAGGGCGCGATCGATCTAATCCGCCAGAGTAAGCAACCCCCACATTGGGGTGCTGATGCAGTAAAGCCACCAACGTTGCGATGTGATCAGGATAGATAAAATCACCCGCGTTGAGAAGGGTGAAATAGTCCGAATCGATCGCCCGTAGCCCTGCCCAAAGCTGGCTGCTGGCATAGGTCGGATCTGCTTCGATCACTTGAATAGGCAGTTTTGTGGCGTGATCTTGCAGCAGTGGATCGAGTGATTCTCCTGGTGATTTGACGACCATCACGGAACAGTGGGGATAGGTTTGTTCAGCTATTTGATCCAAAGTATCAATCAGAGCATCAGGGGCTTCAGAGTCATATCGCAGAATGATTTGAACAGGAGGCGTTGTGTTTAGAAAGTCGCGTTGCTGCTGGATGAATGCCTGATGTTGGCACAGCAAATTAGACAGCAATTTTTCTAAGGCATAGTGCTCCAAGAAAATCTGGTGGGCTTTAGCAGACATGGCTACGGCAGTATCAGGATGGTGTTTAATCCATTGCATGTGATCCGCAATTTGATGCAGTTGCTCAGTCTCTCCGGCATCTGGATCAAGGTATAAAACATGATCTCCAAACGTTGCTCGAATAAACGGATGTTCGCCGCAGAGGGCGATCGCCCCAGAAGCCACAATTTCAAAGATCCGCATAGAGGGCAAGGCGGCCTGGCGATGTTCTTCTCGATGCAAACAAAGCCCAACCCCTGCCTGATGCAATCGGCTTAAAACGCTTTCACCATCATACGGAATCGCTCCTTTGTAGGCATGACGCAGATGTTTCCAGCCGTCAGGATTGCCGTACACCTC
>JAAUOQ010000387.1 GCA_012034795.1 Leptolyngbyaceae cyanobacterium CRU_2_3 | reverse complement strand
GCAGGGCTTGCCAGGGGAGACGGATCGGCTTAGCTACAAAATTGCTGACATAAAGGATGATGCCCAGACTGCAACCAAAAATGCTTGACCAGGTTAGTAGCAATGCCAAATCTTTGTTGAGGTCGGCCCAAACAGGCAATAACTGCAAACTCTGCAAAATTATCGGTACATGCAGCGAGAATCCTGCCAGAGCAGTCATGGGTAGTGTCATCGCCCAAATATTTTCGGGCGATCGCGCCGCCATGGCGTGAGATTGTCCGGCAAACATCCGCCCAAAAGTCCGGGTGAGGCTAAATGCGGTTAGCCCATTGATCAACAACAGTAGCCCTACTAAGAAGGGATGCGTTTTCCACAGCCCATTGACAAGCTGCAACATGGCCCAAAAGGTACCAAAAGGTGGCAACGCCATCAGCCCGATTGCCCCGGCAATAAATGACAGTCCGGTGATCGGTCGGCGCGACCACAAGCCACCTAACTGAGTCAAATCTTGAGTGATGGTATTAAGCACAATAGATCCGGTACTTGCCACCAGAGCAGCCATGGCGATCGCATGAGTCAACACTAGTAAGAGTGCTGCTTCGGTTTGTTGGCTGCCCACAGCAATAAACACAATGCCCATATAGGCGCTAACCAGATAAGAGAGCGATCGCTTAACATCCACTTGGGCAATGGCAATCAGTGTGCCGCCGATGGCCGTCACAGCACCAATGCGATCGCAGTATTCATGACTACAGGTGACAGACTAAGGACAGGTTCTAGCTTGACTAACACCCAAGCACCCGTTGCCACCACGACTGAATTCCGCAAAATCGTGCTGGGTAGCGGCCCTTCCATCGCTTCGTCTAGCCACAGGTGCAATGGAAATTGAGCACATTTGCCCATCGGCCCTGCCAGCAATCCCAATCCCACCAGCGCCGCCAGTGTGGGGTCAATAGTTGCCGTCTCTGCCCAAGCTGCTAATTTGCTGTAATCCCAGGTGCCAGCAAGGGGGTAAATGGCTAACACACCCATCAGCAGAAATAGGTCACCAATCCGCTTGGTGAGGAAAGCGTCCCGTGCTCCCGTGACCACCAGCGACTGGTTGAACCAAATGCCAATCAGCATATAAGTGCCCAGGGTCAAAATTTCCAAAATCATGTAGCTGATCAACAGAGAATTAGAGAGCACCAGCGCGCACATCCCTGCTTCAAACAGGGCCAACATGGCAAAGAAACGTGCCCAGGCCCAGTCCATTTCCATATAGCCGATCGCATAAATTTGAGCCAAGAAATTAAGACCATTCACCAGCACCGTGGCCCCAATCGTTAGCGCTGAAATTTCAATTGGAATACTCAAATCCAAGCCTGCGACTTGTAGCCAGGAGACTGACAAATATTGCGCTGGCTGATTTAACAACGTGGGCAACGCCAGCACCCCATGCAGCAATGCCACCAACGTGGTGATGGCATTGATATAGCCAGCCGGTCGTGGTCCGGTGCGTCGGGTGATCGCTGGAAACCAGGCGATCGACAATACCATTCCTACCAGGGGATAGCAGGGGATGAACCATGCAGTTTGAATCAAGAACTGGGTCATCGATACCTTCCTTAAGCGTCTAACAGTTCAGCATTGCCAGATTGAGCCGCATTCTCAAAAGATAGCCTCAGCCGGAGATGCAAATAGATGAATGTCTATGCAAAAAAGCTTTTCTATTGAAATTAGTCTTTATCCTACAGCAATGACTCTGTCTAAGGGAAGGCAGACATCGATCAAAGAATTTTAGAAAAATGATAATTAAAACTAATGGAAAACTCGTTATAACGCTGACGATTTCACTTTTGTCCGAACAACCCGAATCCCTTTTAAGACAAAAACTGGTTCTTCTTGGGGTGTAGGAGACGGCAGCTTGTCCAGATCCCTACACCAACAACCGATCGCCCGTGTTGAAATCTGCGTTGAAACGGGATACGCTTCAACCTCGCTCAGGGCTGGCAGTCGAAATCGATGCTCTCCTACAAAAACGGCTGTACCACTTTCCAGATAGACATCGCCAAGATTGCTACTGCGCTGAGTTAGCCATTCGCAAAACTTCTCAGCGTCGCGGCTACCAACTCCTACGATTGGCTGATTGGCTGTACCCGGTATCAGCCGGTAACTTGTCCTACGATTCAGTGGGTAATTTTCACCGAATGAATGCCCTAAACGCCTTTCATCGGCAAAAAACTCGTCGGCAAAAAGCTGGTATTCAGCACAGGTAATGTAGCTCATATCAATTTCTGTGTAGCCGTCAATTCGCAACAGTTTTTTGAGTCGCCGCTGGAGCTTAACCTCAACCGCCAGCTTAAAAATCGCAGGATCGCTGGAATGTAATCCTGCCGCTAAGGTGTCTTCCAGTTCCCGCCGAACTCTGCCATCCTCAACGCTTAAGCCTTCCTCCAAACAATCGTAAGCAAGGGTCCAAGCTGCCACTGTACTCCTTTGCAGGGCAGTCCAGATCAGGTAACTGGCGTCACTTTGGGCTGCATAAAGCCGAATGGTTTCCTCCCACCAGACATCTCCAATGTGGCGCGCTAGCAAGAGTTCCTGGTTACTCTCTTTGACTTGAACTGCGGCTAAATATTCTTGAAAACTCTTGTGGGCAAATTCATACTTTCCCGACTCCTGCTCTACGAGTAAGCCACTGACATTTTCTACTTGTCTCAGAAAATCTTCTGGAGAGAGTTCTGTACCGGCCACCGCCACAAGTTGCTTTTGAATCAGCAAACTTCCCTGCAACGGTGTAAAGCTACGAGCCTGCTTCCGCATCCGGTTAAGTGCCAGCACCTGCAATACCGATCGCTTCTGGGTCGCTGTTAGCGTGTCAGCGATGCCCTTTGCCTCTTGCCGCCGCCCTAGCAACACATCACAGATTTCGGCATACAGTTCTACTCTGCGTCCAGGGAGGGCTCCCCGGTAGCAATGTACTGTAGCAATCATGGTTAGTAGCAGGGGATTGAGCGCCATTGCTGCGATCGTGGCATTATCCTGAATCCGCTGAATCAAATCTTGTGCCTGTCGCTTTGCCGCCGATCGAACTCCTGGATCATCCTTGCCCAAGCGACGCATTAGCTCGTTTTGCAAATACCAATTTTGGATAAACTGCTGCATTTGCTTCAGATCAAATGGCTGTACCTCTAGCACCGTGACCACTTGCGCCAAAGGTGCCGCTCGATAACCAAAAGGACGCGAGGTGAGAATAAAGGGCGTAGTCGGATAGCGTTGGAGTTGGCGATCGCACCATTGGCTAATCTGCTGTCGGCGGGCTGGGTTTGCTACTTCGTCTAGTCCATCCAGCATCACCAAACATTTGCCTTGCTTCAGCCGAATCTCAAACCAATCGGGTGATCGCTTCAGATCACGAATGCCTTCCTGTTGCTCGATCAGGGCTGCCAAAGTCGGCGGTGGCTCAGCCACAATCGCCGCCTGCACATCCCGCAAATACAGCAGCACTGGAATCAGCCGGGGAGACTGCCGCCGCAGGTTTTGAGCATAGGTGAGGGTCAAGTGCTCTAGGAGTGTGCTTTTGCCAGAACCCGGCGGCCCTAGGATCACGATGTGTCGGAAGCTAGGCTGTTGAGCGATCGCTGCCAGAAAATGCCAAATACTGAGGCTACTGCTATCTTTTGCCTGAATCATGGACGAAAGAACGCGATCAGCACTTTCAGGCGCTACTCGTAGGGGCACAAAAACTTTTTGCAGATCCAAAGCAAAGGGACCTTTAGTTTTCAAGCCCTGCACTCGAAAATCCCGCAGCCGATAGATTAAAGCCTGATAATATTTGCCTTGGAATTGCCCAGTTAGCCGCCACCAGAGCCGCAGTATAGATTGTTCAAGCTGACTGACGCTCCATTCTGCCAGGGCATCCAAACGCGGGTCGAGCTTTGTAAACACTTTGAGCAGAAAAGTTAGGAGAGCAGTGCCTATCAAGGCGGCGATCG
Organism: Leptolyngbyaceae cyanobacterium CRU_2_3; assembly: GCA_012034795.1. GTDB lineage: Bacteria > Cyanobacteriota > Cyanobacteriia > Elainellales > Elainellaceae > Drouetiella. The sequence continues at coordinate 493 of JAAUOQ010000387.1, read as the reverse complement.
CCTGTCCCCATTGCCCACTTAGCCAAAAATGCCCGCTCAGACCCAATCCGGCTCCAGGTAACCCCCAACTCAATAGGGTATCCTGCACCAGCTTTCTCATGTGGTCAAGAAATGAGCTATTTTGCTCCTGGGGTGATTGTGTCAAGCTACTTGTAATATTTTCTAGGCATGTTCAGGAAAATACGGACTTGGGTTTGCGTGTAGTCTGGGTACACCAATTGAAATTTCGGTATATCCAGCAATAGCTTTTCTAGAGATCAGTATGGTTTTATAGAGGGATAAGGCAATCCATTGGAACAGAGAAAACAGGTATGAATTTATACTTCACCGGCGCAGCATTAGTTTTCGGTATTGTGCTCAATGCTTTCCTCAAAGACGACTCTACCCCTAAAACTCATGTCGCTTCCTGGGCGGTGCTAGTCATCGCCACCCTTCTCTGGCCCGTTGCCCTACCTTCCATGATTCGTAAAAGACTGCGAAGGGAAGAAGCTTT
>JAAUOQ010000386.1 GCA_012034795.1 Leptolyngbyaceae cyanobacterium CRU_2_3 | reverse complement strand
ATCAAGCGTTCTTGACGTTGCGACCAACGGGGATGGCCAACAAGCGGCTCTACATTGGCTTCAAATTTGTATTCGCCAGGGCTAATCGTATGCCAAAAGGTTTCAGGCTGAGTGTCGGTGAACTCAATTTTGACGATCGATTTTGCTCCTTTGAATCCATACTTCCAAGGAATCACAGATCTCAAAGGCGCGCCATGTTGTTTGGGCAAGGTGTGTCCATAAACACCCACTGCAAAAACGCCAGATCGTTGGCCATTTCATCGATTCGCAAAGATTCTGTATACGGGAAAGGCAAAAATTGGCTGGGGGGCAAGAGCGGCCCTTTAGTAATGTTGCGATCGTAAAAGGATGTGAACCGCACAAATTTAGCTTGGGAAGTGGGTTCCACATCCTTGAGGATGGCAGTCATTGGAAAGCCCAACCAGGGAATCACCATAGCCCAGGCTTCTACGCATCGAAAACGATAGATCCGCTCTTCTAAGGGAAATTTGTGGAGCGCTTCAAGATCGTAAGTGCGTGGCTGATGAACTAAACCAGTGACTTCTACCTGCCAATTTTCCAGCGGTAGATTCTGGGCATTTTGCCAAATATTTTTAGAGCCGCCATATTCATAAAAATTGTTGTGAGTGGCAGCAAGTTGCTCATTCGTAAGAGAGCGATCGCTCACCTCGAAGGCAACATTCTGGGTTGCCAACAGTTCGTTCACTGCAAATTCAGGCGTGCCTGCCTCAGATAATTGCGCTTGACAACCCAACAAGGGCAGCATTGATCCAACAATACCCCCTCCCACTAAGCCTTTCAAAAAACGCCTACGATTCAGAAAAGCGGCTTCGGATGTTGCTTCGCGTTCGGGAAGCTGCCAAGGCTGAGGAATATGGATAAACGTCATAAATTTTTAATCTTTTACATATTTCTTCAATATTTCTCCCTTTTATCATATCGAACAGCGCGAGCAACTTAGGGTTCGCCGATTTGAAGAAATACTCAGTGCAACGGATGTCAAATCGTTCGGAAATTGCGGTTTTGATCTATCCAAACTTCCGAACTTCGCCAAACTCTAATTTCGGTACAGTGAAGTCAACGGGAAGACAAAAGCAAAAGGACCATTTGTCTTCTCGCCCCGATCACTACAGAAACCTAGTCAATTTCGAGCGAAATCTAAGGAGATACTACTATGGCACTTATTCATTGGGCACCTTTCCGAGAAGTTGAAAATCTCCAACGAGAAATGAACCAACTTTTTGACACGTTGGCTCCAAGTGGTTCCAACCGTCCAGGAAACACACCCTTTATGCCAGTGGCTGAAATTCACGAGACACCGGAAACAGTTCAGATCAAAGTTGAACTACCTGGCATGGAAGCCAAAGATCTGGATGTGCAGGTCATGGCCGAAGCAGTTTCTATCAGTGGCGAACGCAAAGCTGAAAAGCGAATTGAGTCCAATGGAGTTGTTCGCTCAGAGTTTCGCTATGGCAAGTTTGAGCGGGTCATCCCTCTGCCTGTCCGTGTCCACAATGATCAGGTGAAAGCTGAGTACAAAGATGGCATCCTTAGCCTCAGCATCCCCAAGGTAGAAGCTGAGAAAAATAAAATTGTCAAGGTGAATCTTGGCTAAGACTGGGCAGGATAAAACTGCGGAGCAGTCGGATCAAAGGTTTAGATTGATCACAGCAGGCTGGTCAATCCGGTAGGGTGGACAGCATCCACCCTACTCTGCAAACTTGAAAACTGCTGGAAATAATTCAGGGGAATCATTAGGGACGGAAAGCAACACGGGCAGACAAACCCGCATCTTTCAGGCGATCGGAAACATTCTCAGCACTAGAACGACTGCTATAGCTACCTGCGTTAATGAAAGAACCACGACCTGAATTTTCAGAAAACGCTCCAGACACAATTCGTCGGACATCAGCCAGGCGAGTGGGGCTGTCTCCAGGAACCACAACGACATAGGGTCCACTTGCTAAGGATAAGGAGCTACTGCCAGAAACAACATTAGAACTACTGCTGTCTGAATCTGGGCGAAGCGTTAAAAAACCACCTGAGCAGTTTCTTGCTGCTAGGGAACTGAGGGTTTCGGTGCCTGCAATACCATCAACCTGCAACCCACAGCGTCTTTGATAATCTAAGACAGCCGCCTCAGTTTGAAAACCAAAAACGCCGTCTACTGGAATGCCAAGGGCGCTCTGCAACCGAGACACCTCTGAACCTCGATCGCCTAGTTGGAGTGCCCATGTGTCAGGCGCAATACTGAGAATAGATGCGATCGCTATCAAAGAAAGTAACCCTTGCCAAGCAAGTCTCGGCATTTTGCCAATCTGCAACTGAGACGGCTCCCGCTTAGACGGTGCCTCTAAGTGTGGTTTCGCTAGAATAGGGTGAATTAGAAGTAGAGATATCATTATTTCCTCACTCATTCATTTCGTTAAAAACTAAGCTTTTTAGTAATTTACATACTCAGATTGTCTTCACCTGATCTTTATTTTTACTTGGAACTTTTTAGGACGCTAGATGTGGAAACACTGAGGCGTTGATCCATCTGTCGATGGATCAACGCCTCTTGCTAAATCTAGAGCCTTATATCCGCCAAGATTGGGCAAAGTACTCCACATTTAGCTTTTTTTATTTTTTATGGGAAATTATTTTTAACTTGGATGTAGCCGATTAGCTCAGACTTTGTACGTAAAGCAGCGACAATCTAGCGATAAGCTGAGGTCGCATTGCGATGTGCCCTCAGCTTATTAATGCCCAAAGCTAATTAATTTCCAATGTCCTTCTGGACTCGCTATGCAATCGATGAATTATAGCCGCGCCAAACTGCTACCAGAACCCCTTGAACATCCACATCAGTCGCAGGAGCTTCAATTAGTGGGTAATTAGGGTTTGCAGGTTTTAGCGTCACTTGATTACCACGACGGTGGTAGTACTTGAGAGTTGTTCCTTCACTATTCACTCTGGCTGCAACAATCGTGCCATTTTTCAGAATCTTTTGGTCTTGAACAGGGCGCATCAGGACAATATCACCACTATCAATGAGTGCACCAATCATACTGTCGCCTCTAACCCGCAAGGCATAGTCTCCGGGCTTAATGGCAGAACTGGAAAAATCTAGCTGTTCGCCCGTATCAGGAAATGATTCGACCACTGAACCAGCGGCGATCGCCCCTAAGATAGGAATTCCTTGGGGCTTGAGAATGCGGATGGTACGCGCCCTTCCTTCCGTCCAATCAATGTAACCCTTCGTTCGTAGATGTTCCAAACGGCTTTGAATAGGAGCCGGAGATCTCAAATTCATGGCTCTCATCATCTGCCGGATGGAAGGGGAGTGCTGGTTTTGATGAATGTATTCAATTAACCAGTCATAAAGCTGTTGCTGGACTTCTGTAAGGGGTTCCATAAACCATGTGTCAACCTGAATGTGCAGGGAAAAACGTCTAGATTTGAATATTCAAATAATAGATCATTCCAAGAACATTTGTACCACCAAAACTACAATTTTGTCCAGTCTTTTTCAATAAATTGGCTCAATCAATTGGCGAGAACTTATTTAATCCATCAGCAACCGACTGCCCCTCAACTTGATCGAACGTCATTGCGAGTTAACGTACTTGCTTTGACTTGAACCAGCGTCGCTAAATTATCACCTTGGAATTTAACTAAGGTATCACGTCCTCGTTGCACTAAATCGAGATCAGAGAACCCTATGGATGGGGCAAACTTAACCGATCTTCTCCTTTACGAAAATCTTGGATCATGGCAAAGCCTTGGCGATCGAGTTCAAACCCATCCCGTCCTTTGCCACCCAGTAACTGGTTTCTACCTTTGCCGCCCAGTAAGCGATCGTTGCCATCACCCCCTCGTAACACATCATTACCTGCCCCACCGCTCAGACGACTCTTGACCCCTCTGCCCGTCTAGGCGATCGCTGCCCTTTCCCCCTAAGAGGACGTCATTCCCCCAATCGCCGACTAAATAATCATTACTGTTGCCCCCTTGGAGAAGATCTTGTCCCGCACCTCCAAATAAGGCATCAAAAGCCGCCAGCGCCAATTAAAGTGTCGTTACCTGCTAGACCATAGATATTCTCTGATGCATCGTTTCCCTGAAGGCGATCGCTCTGATCGCTGCCTTGCAGTACGGTGATGAAAGATTGCAGCACTGCTGCATCTGCCTGCACAAACCCTGCTCCACTGCTGAAATTGCCTACCGCCCCCATTGCCAGGGCAGTTTGCTGGAGCGCTGTTAGAATTTGGGCTGGAGTGAGGCTGCTGCGACCGCCTGCCCGTTGCAACATCAGTGCTGCGACTGCGGCTACATGCGGCGCAGCCGCAGAAGTACCGCCAAAAGAGCTAAAGTCCAGGAACTGGTTAATGTTGGTTACCGAGGTAGAAACGCGATCGGGTCCTACAACTTCGGGTTTTTGACGCACCTCTGGAGTAGAGAGGCGATTGCC
>JAAUOQ010000385.1 GCA_012034795.1 Leptolyngbyaceae cyanobacterium CRU_2_3 | reverse complement strand
AAGGGTTTGTGCACAATAGGGGAGAAGAGCAGCAGCGATCGCCTCCACTAATAGCATCAGTTGCGTGAACGGTGGCTCCATCATGCGCGTTCCCCGTCCTGGCAGTTCGATCGGGCAAACCTCAATGGCAGGAGGTAAGGACTCTGACCAGGTGCGGTAAATCAGGGAACTACCGCCAGCATAGGGAAAACAAAATAGCCGCAGGCGGGCTTGAGGATTAGGGTTGGGGCATTTTACCCAGGAATTAACGGTGGATCGGGAGTTCATGACCTCATGCCCATACGATGATTCTTCGATACCATCATCAAACCACCCTTTGGGGAAAAGTTGACTCCTCGCCGCTGAGGACGAAGGGTTGCAGTATCGGTTAGTTCCAGATGATAGCGTAACAACACAGTGGCTAGCACTAGCTTCATTTCAAATAGGGCCAGCACTTCGCCCGGACAGCGGCGCACTCCTCCACCAAAGGGTAGAAACTCATAGCTAGAAAATTGTCGCTCTAAAAACCGCTCCGGCTTAAATTGGAGTGGCTCTGGGTAGAGATCTGCTCGCCGATGCGTCAGATAAATGTTGCCTCGAATCACTGTTCCTGGAGCTAGCTCATAACCCATGAGTTTAATGGAGGATTCCACTCTGCGGGGAAACGTGACGATCTGGGTTGGATAAATTCGCAAGGACTCGTTGCAGACGGCTGTGAGGTAGGGCAACTGAACGATGCTGAGAGGATCAGCAGAATTGCCCAGGCGATCGAGTTCCTGAAGCACCTGATCGCGAACGTTTGGGAGACGGTGAATCCAATACAGGGCCCAGGCGATTGCAGATGAAGCGGCATCCCGACCGGCAAACAGCATTGAGGGAAACAGATCGCGAATCGATTGATTATCCATCGGCTCTCCCAGTTCATCACGGGCAACCACCAGTTCCGAGAGAATATCCGTGCGGGTAGGGTCAGGATGCTGGCGACGATGGTCAATTTCGGCATAGATCAGTTGGTTAAACTGCTCCATTAGTTGGTGAAACTGTTGCCACGGACTCCACCAGCTTTGCTGCAAGGCCGGCAACGAGAACGCGATCTCGACGCCTGGCGATCGGGCAAAATTCATCAGAGTAGGCAGCAGTTGTTTGAGTTGTGCGTATCGGGGTTCGCCTGCATGGAAGCCAAAGATCACCTCTAAAATCACCTGCAAGGTCATCGCTTGCAGCATGGCATAAGCCGAGAAGGGCTGTCCGATAGGTTGCCGACTCATAATGGCTTCAGTCAGCGTGCAAATCTGATCGCCATATCCCCGAATCCGATCGCCATGAAAGGCAGGCATCAGCAGCTTGCGCCGATGTTTGTGGCGGACTCCATCTAGCAAGAGTAAGCCATTGTTGCCAATCAAGGGAGCCGCAGCGCGATTGAGTTCACCGGGGGCTTCAATCTCTTTGGTGTTGGTAAACAGTTGCTGCAAGGCTTCAGGATGGCTGACAAATACAGTGACGATCGGGCCAAAAGCCATTGCAAAAATATCGCCGTAGGTTTTACCCATAGCTTCGATGTGAGCCAGTGGATCAGCAGCTAAAACGCAGAGTTTGTAACCAAGCTGGGGCTTTGGGACCATCAGGTTGTTTTCATGACGTGCTGCCTCTGTAAGCTGGTGTTGAAGCCGGTGTTGAAGCTGATATTGAAGCTGTTGAGCCAAGATTTGAACATGAGGTTCCGTAAACATGGAGAAATGATTACCTGGCACTTCAATTTGTTGAATCGGTTGGCTAGAACAGTCACCCCAGCCCAAGTTAGGGTCATCACTGGTAAATTCTGGATTATGGAACTCGTGCGTGATCTTTTCGCTGGCGCGAAATAGGGTAATCACTTGGGGATAAGGGCGGGGAACATAATTGCGTAAGGCGGCGACATGGGTCTTGAACAACTTATAACTGCGAAGATGTTGCTCAATTTCTACGGGATTGACAATATTGCCGCGCTGCATCATCAGATGAAATTGCTGATCTAGAGAAAGCGATCGCAGTTCCGCATAGGATACTGAAAATTGCATATTGAATAAATGCTTGGCTGATTCAGCAATCCGCATCAAGAATTGAGCATCATCATTTATTGGCTGCTGATCAGCAGCGGGGAAAATGGCGTCAAATATGGCTAGTAAGCCCACCGATTGACCCTGTTGATCAAGCTGCTGTGCCATTTCAAACGCTACGACCCCACCATAGCACCAGCCCCCCAACCAATAGGGCCCTTCTGGCTGCATCCGACGCAATTCTGCAATGTAATGTGCTGCCGTTTCTTCAATAGAAATCACTGCTGGATCTGTCTGGTCGGGCTGTTGTTCTAGCGCGTAAAACGGTTGGTCTGTCCCCAGGTATTTTGCCAGGTTAGGATAGGTAATAATGTTGCCTCCAGCGGGATGAATACAAAAGAAAGTGGGTTTAGACCCCGAAGCTTGAATTGCTACCAGGGGAGAATTTGACCTTACTTGCTGGCGTACTTGCTGGCGGATCACCTCAGCCAGTTGTGCCAGTGTGGAATGCTGAAACAGCGTAGATAAAGGTAACTGCTGCCCAAAGCGATCGCAGATTTGAGCCATCAACCGGACTGCCAGGAAAGAATGCCCACCCAGCGCAAAAAAGTCATCGTTGACGCTAATGGCATTGATATTCAACAAATCTCGCCAAATCTGAGCCAGAACCTGTTCCTCGTGGGTGCGAGGGGCGATCCATGATTCCGTAACGCTAACTTGAGGCAGATCGGTGGAAAGGAGCGATCGCCGATCTACTTTGCCATTGGGGAGCAGCGGCAGGGACTTTAGGGGTACAATAGCCGCTGGCATCATGAAGTCGGGTAACGTTGCTCGTAATGCTTGGCGTAGAGAAGATACCATGTTAGGTGTATCTGTGTCCGATTCTGTGCCCGATTCTGTCACTACATAAGCAATCAAGCGTTTGTCACCCTGAGTATTTTCCTGAACCAGAACAACTGCTGCTTGAATTGCACAATTGTTGGCACTATCTTTCCATTGGAGAATAGCTGACTGAATTTCTCCTAATTCCACCCGCATCCCGCGAATTTTCACCTGGTCATCCCGCCGACCCCAGTACTCTATATTTCCATCATTGCCATCAACGAGATAACGTCCTAAATCACCCGTTCTAAATAGTGTAGTTCCTGGCATCAAAGGGTTATCGATAAATCGTTCCTGGGTTAGTTCTGTCCGTTGCCAATAGCCATGCGCCAATCCATCCCCGCCCACATACAGTTCACCGTACACACCTACGGGCACAGGCTGCAACTGCCGATCTAACACATACATCTGGGTATTGGCGATCGGGCGACCGATTGGAACTGTGCTAGACGATGCGGGCAATAAACTTGTGTCATACGCAGTGACGTTTGCAGAAACCTCTGAGGAACCGTAGAGATTGAGCAGCGTTGCAGTGGGCAATACTGCCTGAAAAGCTCGCACTAACTCGGTGGAAATAGCTTCACCACTGGTAATCCAGAGCTTCAGTGTGGATAAAATTTGCAGCCGATCGCGATGGGTTTCTAACAGAAGGCGTAGGAGAGAAGGAACCAGAATCAGCCGCGTTACCTGATGTTGAGCCAGTGTCTCTAGCAATTGAGGTGGATCTTTAACGACTGGATCGGCAATGATCACAGTAGGGATGCCTTGCAGCAGCGGAGCAAAAATCTCCCAAATGGAATCGACAAAACTAATTGCCGTTTTTTGACAACACACTTCTCCTGGTGCAAAGGGATAGTTCGCCCATAACCAGTGCAGTCCGTTGACTGTCCCCTGGTGCGTCCCCAAAACCCCTTTGGACGTTCCGGTCGATCCGGATGTGTAAATTACATAGGCAATGGTAGGGGCAATCGCAGCAGTAGAGGTGAGACTTTCAGGATTGGTATCTAGGGCTTGCGCGATCGCCTCTTGATCCCGATCGAGGCAAACGGTGAGAGCAGCAGAGGGTAACTTTTCGAGTAATGCTTGCTGCGTGATTAAGACTTCTGCTTGAGAATCAGTAAGGATGAAAGCGAGCCGATCGCTGGGGTAGTGAGGATCGAGCGGAATATAAGCGCCACCCGCCTGAAGAATGGCGAGAATTCCAATTACTAAATCAACAGAGCGTTCTAAACTAATTGCTACAAAGGTGCCGGTTGTCACACCCAGGCTTTGTAAGTAGCGCGTCAGTTGATTCACCCGTTGATGCAATTGCTGATAGGTGAGGGATGCTGTGGGGCTGATCAGGGCAGTTGCATGGGGCGATCGCGCCACCTGTTGCTCAAATAAGGGATGGAGTAATGCCTGTTGAGGGTATTCGGCATCTGTCTGATTCCAGTCTACTAAAAGTTGCTGCTCTGCGGTCGTCAATAGCGGTAACGTCGAGATAGTCTGATCGGGATGGGCGACAATGCCTGCCAGCAACGTCTGAAAATGGCCGATGAAGCAGGCGATCGTCTCTGCATTAAAGA
>JAAUOQ010000029.1 GCA_012034795.1 Leptolyngbyaceae cyanobacterium CRU_2_3 | reverse complement strand
CCGGTGTCTCCATTCTGCTGCTGATCGCAGCGCTGGCCACCTGGCCGATCCTGCAGTTTGCCGACCTCGCCACGTTCCGGCTGCGCAACGGCGATCCGCGAGTGGCCATCGAAACGACGGCGGCGCTGTTGACCGGGCTCGCTGCCGTGGTCGCGGCCTTTCACCTCAGCATTCCCGGGCGCGCCGCTCGCTGGAGCTGATCGAGCAGCAGGCGGTGGATGTGATTATGCCGGACCTGCCCAAGTGCGGCGGTCTTCAATCTCTTCCACCTCAAACCCTGCCATTGTTAGCGTATTTGCCAACTCTTCTGGGGTCAGCGTGAAATCTACTAGTTCCCGTAGCCAGTTTAAAGAGATCCGCATTGCGCCGCCTGTGTTCTGTCGATCGAAGTTCAGTTGATCAAAATTGGTCTAGTCAATTCTATCGCTCTTCAGAGGAGTCTGAGGCGTCTTTCTATACGAAGGTGAGGGACAATGACCCATTAGAAAAGTCAGCTAGGCATTGGGGCTGCATGGTATGCTCAAACATGTTGAAAACCCTGCCACCCGTCGAGAATCAGGGACGAACAGCAGAATCAGGGAATGATTGACCAAGATGAATAGCGCTATGAATCATCTGCCTAGTGGAGAACGCTACCTCTATCGGCTGCTTAGTCTAATTGAGGTGGGACATCTCACCGTCGTTAACCCCCAAGGGCAAGAATTTACCTTTGGCACAGTTGGCTCTGCTCCTCAGTTATGCCTAATCATTCGGAATCAAAAAACCTACGATCGCATTCTGACCTTTGGTGCGCTTGGTTTTTGTGAAGCTTACATGGAAGGTTGGTGGGATGAAGTAAATAATAATTTGGTTGAGCTAACCGGATTGTTTTTTCAAAATGGAGTGTATACAAAAGCGCGTGACAAAGTAACGTTGCCGTTGATTATTAAGGTGATGATGCAGCGCTTGAAAACAGTACCCACACTAATTCAAAATAGTCGGAAAAATGTTCAGTATCACTACGATCTGGGGAATGACTTTTACCAGCAATTTCTCGATCGCACCTTAACTTATTCCTGTGGCTACCAGATTCGAGAAACCGATACTCTTGAAGCAATGCAGCTTCAGAAATACGAACTGATCTCCAGAAAACTGGCTTTGCACCCCGGTGAATCTCTGATTGACATTGGCTGCGGCTGGGGCGGCATGTTGATGTATGCAGCAGAACGCTATGGTATTTCAGGAACAGGCATCACCCTGAGCGTAGAGCAAGGGAAACTGGCTCAAGATCGGATTGAGCAGCGAGGGCTAAGCGATCGCATCAAGATCGTCATGGCAGACTATCGAGAGATTCAAGGTGAGTACGACAAATTGGTCAGCATCGGTATGTTTGAGCATGTGGGTAAAGGAAGTTTTAGCACTTTCATGAGCAAAGCCAAAGCACTTTTGAAACCCAACGGGATCGGTCTGCTGCATACGATTGTCACTGAAGGCTCAGAACGAAGCGGAGCCTGGGTTGATAAATATATTTTTCCGGGAGGGTATATTCCTCAGCTTCACGAAATTGCTCAAGCGATGCGAGCAGAACGGCTGACGATCGCCCACTGTGAAAACCTGCGACCGCATTATGCCGAAACCCTAAGACAGTGGGGAATTAACTTTCATAAGAATAGAGCCGAAATTGCAGCCCTTGCCCCCCAGTATGACGAGCGCTTTCTCCGCATGTGGGATCTCTACTTGCAAACTTCTGATGCCTCTTTTAGATATGGCAGTCTACAAGTGCATCAACTGCTGTTTTACAAGGGACGGCAGTGGCCCTTGGGCATACCCTTAGATTTTTCCTCCAACTTTTCGCTACCAACTACGCTCAGCCCTACTTCAGTTCTTTAATCTTGCCCTCATCTAGCAATCCTCAACTCAGGGGCAAGATGCCCGCACTCCAGTCACCAAACTTGTGCCTTATTCATCTGTGACTTTTCCTCGCGTCGTCTTAATCTGACTTCGCTTGGTTTTACTGTCTAGACGTTTCCTTTGAGCACTCCGAGTCGGTTTGCTAGGTTTACGGGGCTTAGGTAGAGCGATCGCACGTTTAATCAGGGCTTGCAGGCGTTGTAACGCCTCTTCCCGATTTTGCTCTTGGCTACGGTATTCCTGCGCCTTAATCACGATTACTCCTTCTTTCGTGAGCCGCTGGTCATTTAGCTTTAACAGGCGCTCTTTATAGCGATCGGGTAGAGAGGAAGCTAGGATATCAAAGCGCAAGTGAATTGCAGTTGCTACCTTATTCACGTTTTGCCCGCCTGCCCCTTGCGATCGCACTGCACTCATCTCAATCTCATGCTCTGGGATGCTCACGGTGTTAGAAATTTGCAGCATAATTCAACGATTGCCCCAAGAATTACCCAGAGAATTGCCTAAACTTCCAGTTAGCTTGTCAAAAAATAGATATTTGACATATTGTAAACCCCTACTCTAGGGTATAGCGCTTCGCGCTTGGATAAAACCAACTTATTTTTGAAGCCTCGCTCCGCGCCTCTTTCAAAAATAAGTTGTACTCCATTCAATTGAAAATTGACTATAAAGCTCCGGTAGGAGTAGTCTAGAAGACTACAATAGTTAACTTCTATGAATCCGATCCAACGTGTCGCGATCGTGGGTGGAACCCACGGCAATGAATTTACGGGAGCTTACCTAGTCAAGAAGTTTGAGCAACATCCCAATTTGATCCAGCGATCGAGCTTTGAGACGCTCACTGTATTCGGCAATCCTCAAGCCTTTGCCGCGGCGACTCGCTACATTGATGAAGATTTAAACCGCTGCTTTTTGATGCAGGATTTGCAGAATGCAGATCTCTCCAGCTACGAAGCACAGCGAGCTAAAGCTATTGCCCAACTACTAGGACCGAAGGGCAATGCACAGGTAGATGTACTGGTTGATCTTCACTCTACAACTGCCAACATGGGGTTGTCTCTACTGCTGTCTGCTCGTAATTCTGCTAGCCTCCAATTGGCAAGTCATCTGAGTACTATTAATCCCTTGGTTAAAGTCTGCTGGACTCATCCTCATCCGGAGAGTATGTTATTGCGATCGCTGTGTGAAGTAGGCATCGTGATTGAGGTTGGACCCGTGGCTCAAGGAGTGCTAGATGCTCAATGGTTCCAGAAAACGGAAGAACTGGTTCACGCCATCCTGGACTATCTGGAAGCCTGCAATCGGGGTATGACGCCCTTGATGCAATCTCCCCTCACGCTCTATGAATTTATAGGGACAATTGACTATCCCCGCAATTCACTAGGTGAGATTCAGGCAATGGTGCATCCACTATTGCAAGGCAAAGACTATGAACCCCTGCATCCGGGTGATCCTGTTTTCCTAACGTTGGAGGGTGAAACAATTCCTTATCAAGGAGACAATACCGTCTATCCTGCTTTCATTAATGAAGCAGCTTACTACGAAAAGGGAATTGCAATGTGTTTAACCCAAAAGCAGTTAATCACTCTTGAAAACCTCTAATCTGAAGTTTTCGGAGAATCTGAGCGGTCTGCTCAGTAGTAATGTGCTAGATTAGCTGTTGATTTTTTACAAAGAGTCACTCCGCGCCTCTTTCAAAAAATAAGCTGTACTCCATTCAATTGAAAATTGCGATTGTCAGTGGTTACGCTGCCGCTGGTTTAGGGCATTAACGACTACAGAGGTCGATTGAGGGTCTGACAGATGAATCGTTTGGGCATCTCCAAAAGGAGCAGAAGACATATGAAGCATTACCCAAGTTATTGTGACCAATACCATAATGGTAAACGCGCTTTGTTTCCAGGTTTCTATATTCCAATGGGTCAAAGCTACTTGCAGTCGTTTCCAAGCTTCTATGCTCCAATGGCTCAATGCTGCTTGCAGTCGTTTCCAAGCTTCTATGCTCCAATGGCTCAATGCTGCTCTCAGTGAGTGAATCCTAATTTTGGGTTGCGTTTTGGGTTGCGTTTTGGGTTGCGTGTCGCTATCCCCCTTAACGCTTTCAGCAATGCTTCCAGCCCAATCTTCAAATTTTCTACGGTGGTTTAGTATCTCTTGGCTAGATAAACTCTCAGGTCTATCCACCCAAATTCGTAACGGATTAACATCTATATCCTGATTTCTCGGTAGAGCCAGATATCTGGCTCTAATCATCTCTAGCTTTGGCAAAATATCACGAAATGTCTCTTGGCTAGCTCCTTCAATCACAGGAGAGGCTTTGGCTGGAAACATCACCAACCGATTTTGCAAGCGAGTACCGCTCAGTGATTCAAACAGTTCTGGGTAGCCCCAACCATAAAGCACCAGCTTCGTGACCTCCGTCATCTCTTCATCGGGTCTAGCCATAGCTCGCAAAAGATGGAAAAACGTCTTTGCTTTTCTCTACAGGTGATCCGGCATTGCTCCGGATATAGAAGCGAGCATCAGTCCAGCCTTGACTAAAGCTTCATAAAGCAAAAAAGGGGTATTGTTAGTGCGCCCAAATTATGCGCCAACAATATCCCTAAACTGAGAAATTATCTTTGAGGTTTCAATCTCTTGGGATCACTAAACAGTCACAAAATCAGTAGATGAAATCTGATTAGCTTTAACGCCGGTTAGCACCACCAATTCATCTTTACCCAAACTGATGATTGCATTGCGCCCACTTTGGGTCACCTTTAAATTCCCAAAGCCAATACCACGAGATAATCTCAGGTAGTCTTGCTGATCTTGGAAATCCACGATTGTATCTCTGTCTTTTCCTTTCTCTAAGACGAAAATGTCGCTATCGCCTCCCCCGATCATTCTATCATTGCCGGTGCCACCGATCAGTTTGTCTTCACCTACTCCTCCATCCAGGAAGTCATTACCACTACTGCCCACTAAAATATCGTTACCCTCATTCCCTAAAAGAGTATCGTTCCCGACCAAACCATTGATCAGATCGCTACCTGCGGTGCCCGTTAGGCGATCGCCCCTTCTTAGTTCCATTGATGGTTCTACCAGGAATAGGGATTGGTGTACTGTCTTCGGCATTAATAGTAGGCGCATTACTTCCAGTTTTAGTGATGGTAGTCGTATTTGTAGAGGTACTGCCACCCTCATTTGCCGGAGCATTCACGACTAAGCTAAAACCATCGCTCACAGATATGCCTGACCGGTCTGTAGCTGTCACTCGAATTCCCACAGTTCCAGCATTAACACTTGTAGGTGTACCGCTAAAGGTTCGGGTAGCTGCGTTAAATCTCAACCAACTGGGCAAACTACTGCCGTTTTCAAGACTTGCCTTCAAAGACAAAACATCACCCGGATCAGTATCTTTAAACGCATTAGGGTTAACTGTAAAATTGTAGGGATTATTGGCAACAATCACCTGATCAGCAATTGGCATCCCTAGTGTCGGTGCAGTATTCGCCACAACAGCCAGTTCAAAGTCATCACTGCTAATTCCGCCGTTGCCATCATTCGCTGTTACTCTGATGGTGGCACTACCAATGGCAGCAGGATTTCCACTGATTTTGCCTGTATTGCCATCAATGCTAACCCCGGTGGGTAAACCTGTGGCAAAGTAAGTCAATGTATCACCTGTGTCAATATCCCTAAAATGGTTCGTGATATCTAGGCTAAAAGGAACACTAACCACGACACTCTGAACCCCAATCGGTGAAGTCACTGTAGGGTCATCATTGACGTTGGCAACACTGAGGACGAAGCCACTAGTGACCGTCTTCCCCTTGCTATCTTTGGCAGTGATGGTGACAGTGCTAGCTCCTACGGCTTTGTTAGAAGGGGCACCGGTAATCATACCTGTACTGAAGTCAAGGCTCAATCCATCGGGTAATCCAGAAACAGCGTAGGTAAGGGTATCTCCTACATCTAGATCAGTAAAGTTGCTACTGATATTTAGGGTAAAAAGACTATCTTCAGTGGCAGTTTGATTGGAGATCGGAGCGGCTACTAGGGGTGCATCATTTGTGTTCACAACGGTCAAATCAAAGTTATCATAATGGTGCCTCCATTGCCATCACTCGCTGTGATCGTGATCGTGCTGGTGCCCACGGCTGCATTCGTAGGTGAACCTGTGATGATCCCTGTTTGAGAGTTGATGCTGAGTCCGGTAGGTAGCCCTGTAGCAAAGAAAGCTAACGTATCTCCTACATCACTGTCGGAAAAATGATTGCTGACGTTAAAAGTAAAGGAGGCATCTTCAGTCGCTGTTCGATCGGAAATGGGGGTGGTAATTGTGGGATCATCATTGACATTTCCCACTGTGATGTCAAACTATTTCTAGCTGTTCCACCCTTGCCATCGCTAGCAATGATGGTGACAGTACTGGTGCCCACGGCTACATTCATGGGTGAACCTGTGATGATCCCAGTGCTGGAATCAAGGCTGAGTCCATGAGGTAAACCTGACGCAGTATAGGTAAGGACATCTCCTGCATCAGGGTCCGCAAAGTTGCCACTGATGTTCAGAGTAAAAAGACTATCTTCGGTAGCGGTGCGATCGCTAAGCGGTGTAGCCACAACAGGTGCATCATTAGCATTGCTAACGGTCAAATCAAAACTATCTGTGGTTGTTCCGCCACTGCCGTCACTAGCAGTGATCGTAATAGTATGTGTACCAACAGCCACATTAGTGGGTACACCACTGATGATCCCAGTACTGGAATCAATACTGAGTCCATTGGGTAAACCCGTTGCAAAGAATGATAAGGTATCCCCTAGATCTACATCGGCGAAGTAATTTCTGAGATTAAAGGTAAACGTGGTGTCTTCAGTAGCAGTGCGATCGGGAATGGCACTGGCTACAATAGGGTCATCATTGGTATTGGTAACCGTTAGGACAAAACCATTGCTGACGGTACTCCCTTTACTATCTTTTGCCATAACGCTGATGTTGTGAGTTCCAACACTGTTATTGGTCGGCGTACCGCTGATGACTCCAGTATTGGCATCAATGCTGAGTCCGCCTGGCAGGTTAGCCGCAGCATAGTTCAGGGTGTCTCCCACATCTGGATCAGCAAAGTGACTGCTAATATCTAGGGTAAACAGAGCATCTTCACGAGTGGTGCGATCGCCAATTGCCAGAGTGACTGTAGGCGCATCATTAGTATTGACTACAGTCAACGCAAAAGTATCGCTGATAGTACCGCCATTGCCATCTGTAGCAGTGATAGTAATGTTGTTATTACCAACAGCCGCATTAGTGGCAAAACCGCTGATAATACCTGTTGTGTTATTGATAGACAACCCACTAGGAAGCTGATTGGCAAAGAAGGATAGCATATCACCTCCATCCATTTCAGCAAAGTGACTACTGACATTCATACTAAAGAAGGTATCTTCAGTTGCCGTCTTATCGGGAATAGGAGATGCCACTGAAGGAGCGTCATTGGTATTAGCAACGGTAATTTTGAAGCTGGTGTTAACTGTGCCACCCTTGCCGTCAGTAGCAGTTACTGTGACATTGCGAAGTCCGACAGCCGCATTAGTAGGACTGCCGCTGATCAACCCAGTTGTGGAGTTAATGGTCAGTCCATCGGGTAAACCTGTAGCAGTATAAGTGAGTGTGTCTCCAAGGTCAATGTCACTAAAGTTGGTGCTGATATTGAAGCTAAAAGCACTGTCTTCAGTCGCTGTTTGGTCAGGGATAATGGAGGCAACTGTGGGAGCATCATTGGTATTAGCAATTGTCATGCTAAAGCTAGTGTTGGCATTACCTCCTTTTCCGTCATCTGCTGTGACTGTGATGGTTCTAGTGCCAACGGATGCATTAGTAGGTGTTCCACTGATCACTCCTGTAGCAGCATTAAGTGTTAGTCCATCGGGCAGATTTGTTGCAGAATAAGTGAGCGTATCTGATATATCACTATCACTAAAGTAACTACTGATGTTTAAGCCAAAAAAGATATCCTCTGTTGCACTCTGATTTGAAATAGGATTGGTTACTGTAGGATTATTATTAGGCATAGTCAATATTTTGGAAGGGGATAGATGCGAAGAGAATGTCGCTTAATCAGCAAATTTCTCAGGAGTTCATCCACTGCTTAGCAATGTTAAAGACACAGAAAAATTAGCTCTAAGAACTTGACCTGCTCACTCATGAGAGTTAGAGAAGAGAATCGCTCTTAGCGCTGTGTACTCGTCAAAAATGTTGGGTCTGTTACGTAATTTTGAGTATTACATCGGGAAGATTCATTGCCAATTGGAGAATTCACCGATTAGCAAGTTGTTTAAGACTTACAAATTGTGGATAAAAAGCTAATTATCCTGAGTGTTTCAAAGCCATTTCTGGGAAGCTCAGATGCGATGTTTTAGAAAAATAGCGTGGCTTCAGCAAGACTGCTGATTTTTCTGCGTCTTAATGGCAGTACAACTTATGAGAATTGACTTGAAACTGAATACTCGCAATTCGCTTTTTACCAGGAAGTTCTTGTGCTCCCAGAATGTAGCCTTCCTGCCGTAGTTCTTCAACTGTTCGCCAAAAGATTTGGTTGTTACGTGAAGAATTACTACCTAACAAGTCAAGGTTTTTAAATAAATATTGCTTAGAAATCACCAGGTATTGTCCTTCTTGGGGATTATCCCACTTCATTCGGCTAGCCAGATAAACGAGCAGTTTGGTTTTATAGTCACTTTTGGCATTTCCACCGATACGCTGATGAATATCTACGTCGCTAGTAAATAGGACGTAATCACCTGTCCGTCCTGGTCCTTCAAAAACTCTAGGGAGACAGTATAAGCATCTGCTAATTCGTAGGTATAGTCGGCAGCTTTTGCTAGATCAAAGTCTCGTGGCACATTATCAATTTCGTAGTCTTTGATGCGGAGCACACTCTTGATGACCACCTTGGCACCTATATTGTTGCCTTTGCGAAGGGATTGAGCCAGGACAAGCTCTGTGCGGTGCAGCGCAACTAGGTCTCGATTGAGTTGCGATCGCAGCTTTGAAGCAAATCCGCCGTTCTTTGGTGCGGGTATAACCCAAGCTTTCTAGTAAATCGTTCGAGCGAAAAGAAACAATGGCACCATTGCCTTGCTGGGCTGCCAGTCTGTAGAGGTAGAGGACAATCGAAACCTGGCGGGGATTGAGAAAAGTCAGCAGTGCCATGAATAACCGCTGAATCTTGCGGTCTTGAATTTTTTCTAAGCCGTTACTAATTCCCTGGTCAGTGCAAATTTTCAGATCAAGCTTGGTGTATTCTTGCTTAAGCTCTTCCCATTCTTCAGCGGAGAGGTTTTCGAGGGGTACACGGCGAGTGACTGCAACTTCGCTGGTTTCTCTTGAGTCGGCTTCCACCTTCATTTCTAGGTAATAGCCACCTTCATCCGATCGCAAAATCGGCAATTGCACATCTGGGTTTTTGAGTGAAGCTGCTGCCCTGGGCAACACCATGAGGAGTTGTCCATCTACAGGAAAAGTGTTCGGGTGTCGAATTGTTGCGCTAAATCCTGTGATGTGTCCCATGATGCTCTACCTTTGTGGGTCATGCCTTTGGTGATCAACTGTTGGTTAACACCAGGGGTAGTGTCAGCCTTTACCGTACAACTATATATGGGAGTTTGAATTCGTCAAGAGTGCGTTTGAACGCTATATATAGGAGCTTGCCTGCAACGCCCGCGTACGATTTTGCTAATTTGCCTGTAACGCCCGCGTCGATTTTGCCCTGTAACACCCGCGTATGGTGGACATACCTTTCTATAACGCCAGGTTCAGATTTTGCCGATTGTGAGGACGGCTCTAGATTGCTAGCTGATCCAGTTTCAAGCCAGAGTAGGCGAGGAGATGGGCGATCGCTCAGGTTGTTTTAAGAGAGTGTTTGCCTGCCATCTCCGCGTCTTGATTGAGAGTTGACCTTGTAACGCCCGCGTATGGTTTAACCCTGTAACGCCCGCGTATGGAGTCGCTGTAATGTCTGTAGGGCGATCGATCTACCCCTTGAGATCAAAAATTTTCGATGTTAACCTTGCCTTCATTAGAAATCTAAAAAACGATCAGATGAGGAGGACTTTGAGACTTGTAGCTTGATTGAGATCTGTTTTGTTTGCCTTCTATTGGCTGGTTTATTGGCTAGTTGACTCGTCAATTTGTAGCAAAAACCCCTTTGCCTCCCTACCACAGTCAGCAAAAGGGTTTCGGAGTAAATTTACTTCCCCATAATTGGGAAGCAATTTTGTTATGTTTGAAAATTCTATCAGGTCTTGCGGTTTTAGCCTAGAATCGCGAGGGGTTTTGAGCGTCCTTCAACAAATACAGGTCTTCTCTTGGGATCACTTCCTAGGGGGTGTGTTGCTGTGAGGATCGTTACTCCTTCAGAATCAGGGTTGGTTCATTCAGACTTTACCTACGTTGAAGAGGGCAATCCATTTTTGGCGCTCTTTCCGCATCGGTTTGACTATATTTACGCTGAACATTCTCAGCCCGGACAAGCCCCGAATTGGCAAACTGAAAGCCGTTATCCACTCGCTGATCGGCTATTATCCCAAGGAGCTTATCTATATGGTGTCCGGTTTGCTGCTCAGACTCAGTATTGTTTGCTAGATATTGATTTAGGCAGTGCTTATCATCCGCAACATGATTTGTTGGCAGTCACTCGGATTATGTCTGCTCTGGAGCCGTTAGGACTAGTGTCTTATTTGGCTTGTACTTCTAGCTATAGCGGTGGTATTCATTTATATTTTCCATTTCAGCAATCCCAGAAGTCATGGGAATTGGCGATCGCAGTTTCAACACTTTTGGAAAATGCTGGGTTTAAGCTCAGTCCTGGGCAACTTGAGGTGTTTCCTAACCCCAAGCGTTATCTAGGGGATAGCGTTAGTCTTTTCAATGCCCACCGCTTGCCAATGCAGATCGGTTCTTACTTACTCGATCGAGATTTTCAACCGATTTGGAGCGATCGCCATCGGTTTGTGCAAGAGTGGCAACAGGTTCAAGATAAGAATCAACTTGATGTAACAGTCTTTAAAAGGTTACTTAAGCAAGCCCAACATAAGCATTATCGAGTTTCTGGGAAAGCCGATAAGTTTATTAATGATTTGAATGCTGAGATCGAATTGGGTTGGACTGGTTTTGGGCAAACCAATCGCCTCTTGGGTCGCATTGCTCTGCGGGCCTATGTGTTTCACCATGTGGTTGTAGCTGCTCAACCGCTAGAGGGAAAAGCTTTGGTAGAAGAGATCGTGAGAACAGCGCGATCGCTGCCCGGTTATGCAGAGTGGTGTCAGCATCAGCATGAGATTGAGCAACGGGCTGAGGAATGGGCAAGGTGTGTTGAGTCTAGCCACTATTTTCATTACGGTAGCCAGACTGGCAAGTATAAATCCAAGGATAATTTTCAGATTAGTAATGGGCTGCCTGCCAATCAGCCCACTTGGAATCAACGCCAATCTGAAGCAGCACGAGAACGTATTCGTCAGGCGATTGCTGATCTGCTTAATCAGAATAGTTTACCTGTTGGTGCAACTGCCCGATTTCGTCTGCTCACTCAATTTGGGATTGGAGGGACTTCTCTCTATCGCCATCGCGACCTGTGGCATCCTGGCTATTTAATGCCTTTAGAGGAGTCAGGCGATGATTCAGGTGATCATGCAAGTGATTATTTGAACGATCATTCGGACAATCATTTGGGTGATCATTCCGTGGGTAATCTTGGAGGCATGGCTTTGCCTGTGGAAAACCCCCCAGACCCCCCAACTTCAGCCGAGCTAGAAGAGAAGGATTGCGTTGGGGACGCATCCTTCTCTTCCTATCTCACAAGCTTATTACCCCCCATAGGCAGTAATCCTTTACCTGCTCTGGTTTCTGACTCTCTGGGTGATCAGGATTTTGGGTTGGCAGGCCGTAATCTTTTGCGGGGAGTCGGTTGCCTGGTCGATGTGCAAGTTCTGCCTGTTCGGTTGTCTTCAGCTTCACAACTTCTATCTTTAGGTGACCCTGACCGCCACCCTGATCTTTCGGATCTACTGGCTGCTATTTCAGTGCAAATTCGACGATTGAACTGGACGCCTGAACAGATTAGCGATCGCCTCTTCCGTTGCTTAGGCAAATCCCAGCGATCGATGCTGAATGAATGGGAGTTGGCGCAGTGGTTAGATTGGTTAGAGGATTATCCGTGAGCGATTGCGCCTGCATGCTTGATCTTAAGAGATGGCAGCTTTAGAGCTTAATCTTTAGTGCAAGTCAGCATCCCATACGCCAATGTAAATGCGATCGCGATCGTTGCGTTCAATGACTCCTCTGATCTTTCCTGCCTCAAAGGAATAGTTATTGGCTCGTCGCTGCTGAACTTGGTAGAGTCCTTGTTCAACTTCTGAAGGAACGTTACCGAGTATCCCTTGGAGCGTTGCCTCTATGACGGCAGGGTCTACGGTCTGAGCAAACGAAGCTTCGCTCTGGCGCAAGCGGTTCGAGGTCTTGTCGTAGATGTAGCCCAAGGTAACTTGGTTGGGAACAAGCTCATAAAGCGCGGAGCGAGTATTGTCCCAATAAGCGTCGTTATTAGTCTCGGTGGGCTGACCCAACTGAGCAATGACATCCTGCTCTGTGATTCCTGTCGGTAATCCTGGCACATTGCCCGTAGATGTTTTCGTCTGCTTCGGTGATGGTGTTGGCTGCGCTTGACTCGCTTCAGTCTGGGCTTCAGTTCTGGGGTTTTTAGTTTGAGCTTCAATCTGAGGAGATATGGAGGGAGGTATGGATGAAGCAGTTGGAGAAGCAGTTGCTGATTCTAAAGGCTGCAATGACTCTGCCGCTGGGTTGCCTATATTAGCGTTGTTTGTCTCAGGGTTGCCAGTCTCAGAATTGCCAGTCTCAGGATTGCCAGCCTCAGAGGACTCTGCAATTTCAGCTTGAGTTGGAGCAGTTTGCTGAGCTTGAAACCAGATACTTCCTAGAGCGGTTGCTATGGCGCTAGCGATCGCCACCCCTCCTAAAAAAACTAGCGTTCTCCATTTTGAGGGCGCTGGGGCAGTAACGGCGTCTGGAGGCACAAGGGGCAGTGACTCAGGCGGTTGGACTACCCGCCCGACTGCAAAAGTTGCGGCCATTGTGGGATGAGCGACCCTACCGGCTGTTGCTGCCGACTTGCCAAGACTGGAAGGTGAGTGATGGGGCATTGAAGGAGGGAGTAAAGAGAGCCACCCTCCCACTGTTGCTGGCCGATATTGCACTTCTACTGCCATACCTTGAAGCACTGCCTGGCTAAGAGCCAGACTCAACTCAGGGCGTAGGTCACGCGGACTAGGGATGGGTAGACGATTGCGTAAAGTTGCAGCCACAGGCACCTGAGCGGTGAGTAAGGTGTAGAGCGTTGCTGCTAGCCCATACACATCAGTGGCAGGAGTCCGCTTTTCCTGAGCGATGTATTGCTCGATTGGAGCATATCCCTCAGAGGCCATGCTAGTGTGGGTTTGAATCACACCCGGCGTAAACTCGCGGGCAATGCCAAAGTCAATCAACACCACCTGCTGAGTGCCCTGGCGCAAGATGATGTTCTGAGGCTTGACATCTCGGTGCAACAAGTTGTTCTGGTGGACCACTTGTAGGGCTTCGCCAACTTGCTGGATATAGTGAATGGCTGTGTCCTCTGGCATGGGGTATTGAGACAGAGCCACCTGATCTAGGGTTTGACCAGGAATGTAGTCCATTACCAGGTAAGGAACACCTGCCTCAACGAAGAAATCACTCACTCGGACAATATTGGCATGGACGCATAGAGCCAGCCGCCGTCCTTCTTCTTGAAATTGTTGCTCTAATTTGACAAATTGGGGGTTGCTTTGCAGCGTGGGATTGAGGGTTTTGATGACAACAGGTTGCCCCAAATAGCGATGGCTAGCTTTGAACGTGATGCCAAAACCTCCCTGTCCGAGTGCTTGCTCTAGTGTGTACTTTCCGCCCTGTAAAGTCTTTCCTGGGAACACATTCATGCTTAGCGATCGCTTCGGGTTGAGAGATTAAGATCAAGCTCTGCTTTCCTAAGCATAAGCTAATCTGGGCATCAGCTAATCTGGACAAGCCTTTTCGTTCGGTAAATGAGGAGGTTCGCCGTGTGGTAAGACTAGGAAAAAACTTGCCGGGTACAGCCCTAAAATAGGAGCAAAATAATTTGTCTCCAATTTAAGGCATTAACCCCACTCTATGTCTTATGCCTAAACTTGCAATTGTCTGTATTGATGATGAAGATATGGTTCTGGAAAGCCTGAAAGAACAGCTAAAGCGGCCTTTTGGCAAGGACTACTATATCGAAGTCGCTGAGAGTAGCGAAGATGCACTAGAGATCTTAGAAGAATTGCAGGCAGATAATATTGAAGTGGCGTTGATCATTTCTGACCAGATCATGCCTGGCATGAAGGGAGACGAACTGCTGATCCAGGTGCATAGCCGTTATCCGAAGACTCTTAAGGTGCTGCTTACAGGGCAGGCTAGTGTTGAAGCAGTGGGTAATGCAGTCAATCGTGCCAATTTGTATCGCTACATTGCCAAACCGTGGGATGAAACTGATTTATTTCTAACAGTGACAGAAGCGTTACGACGGTATAGCCAAGATCAACAGTTGACGGAAAAAATCAGGAGCTTCAGCGAATTAACCACGACCTGGAAGAGTTGAATGTTTCTTTAGAACAAAAGGTGCAAAATCGTACTGCTGAGCTACTAGGTACCAATCAGCAGCTTCAGCTTGCCAAGGAAACTGCGGAAGTGGCAAACCAGGCCAAGAGTTCATTTCTTGCCAATATGAGCCACGAACTACGGACGCCACTCAATGGCATTTTGGGGTACACTCAAATTCTACAACGTGATCCAGCCCTCACACCCAAGCAGCGAGAAGGCATCCACATCATTCAGCAAAGTGGTTCGCATCTACTAACGCTGATTAATGACATTCTTGATATTGCTAAAATTGAAGCGCAAAAACTAGATTTAGTTCCACAAGACTTCCACTTTATGTCGGTTTTGGAGAGTGTGACGGCTCTTTGCCGGATCAAAGCGGAGCAAAAAGGGCTGGACTTTATCTATCAGACAGAGGGCGACCTACCCCACAGTGTTCATGCTGACGATAAGCGTCTTCGACAAATTTTGCTGAATTTGTTGAGCAATGCAATCAAATTTACACAGCAAGGGACTGTCAAATTTCAGGTTTTAGGCTTGGGGCATTGCCAAAATCAGCAGCAAGATCAGCAACAAAATCAGCAAAATATTACTCTGCGATCGCCTGTTTTCTACCGAGTCCGATTCCAAGTTGAAGATATGGGAGTGGGTATTGCTGAAGATCAGCTACAGTCTATTTTTTGCCGTTTGAACAGGTGGGCGATCGCGGACAACGGGCCGAGGGCACAGGCTTGGGCTTGAGTATTACGCGCAAGCTGGTAGAACAAATGGGTGGCGAACTTTGGGTGGAAAGCACGCTAGGGGTGGGCAGTCGATTTGGATTTGAGTTGGAATTGGCGAGTGCTGTTGATGAAATTGTTCCTTCACCGCTGTTGATTTCGAGCATCCAAGGCTATGCCGGAAAACGGCGCAAAGTTTTAGTCGTGGATGACCGTCCAGATAATCGGGCCGTGATTGTAGACCTATTAGAACCTTTAGGTTTTCAGTTAATTGAGGCGATTGATGGACAAATAGGGCTAGAACTGGCGTTACAGCACCAGCCCGATGCTATCATTGTCGATCTGGTTATGCCCGTAATGGATGGGTTTGAGTTGATTCGCCAACTTCGTCAATTGCCAGAATTTCAGGAAACAGTGATTATTGCTTCTTCAGCTAGTGTTCTAGAGTTTAACCGTCAGTCGAGCCAGGACGAAGGATTTGATGATTTCTTGCCCAAACCTGTCCACGCTGAAGAACTATTTAAGAATTTACAACAGTATTTAAGCTTGGTGTGGATTTGCGACAATAGAAAAAATGTATCACCGCTTCAGCCGGTGACTCAGCCAGCTTCTGCATCTGGAGAATGGGGCAGTGCCGCCCACTATGCCGCTCGACTATGCCGCCAGCGAGGATCTGATTGTTTTATATGAAGCTGCTCAGATTGGGCACATTGAACGCATCATCCAAGAAACAGTCCGTCTTGAGAGCCTCAATTCACAGTATGGAGACTTTGCCAACCAAGTTAGACAATTTGCCGAGCAGTTTAATGATGTTGCCGTTGTGCAGCTCATCGCACCTCATCTTAAATCAGACGGGTTCGACTTATGAATTTAGCCCCCAAGCCTCGTATTTTGATTGTTGATGACCATCCTACCAATATCAAAGTCTTGTCAGATTTACTGATTGACTACGGGTTTGAGGTGCTGATTGCTAAAGATGGCGAAAATGCTTTGCAAAAATTGCAGCGGGTCACTCCAGACTTGATTTTGCTAGATGTTCTGATGCCTGGAATCGATGGGTTTGAGACTTGTCGTTTGTTGAAGGTATCCCCCACAACTGAAGATATTCCGGTCATTTTTATGACGGCACTTTCTGATGCAGTGGACAAAATCAAAGGGCTAACATTGGGGGCTGTGGATTATGTGACAAAGCCGTTGCAACATGAAGAAGTGATTGCGCGAATCAATGTCCATCTGAGGTTACGTAGCCTCAGCAAGCAGCTAGAAGAACAAAATACTGTGTTGCAACAGGAAGTGCGATCGCGCAAGCTGGCAGAAACGGCGTTGCGGGCATCTGAAGAAAAGTTTTCTAAAGCATTTCGCTCTAGTCCAGGTCCTATGATGATCACGACCTTGGACAGTGGGCACTTCATAGAAGTCAATCAAAATTTTTCCAATATTACTGGCTATGACTTGGAGGAAATTCGAGGCAAGACTGCTGCTGAACTCAATCTATGGGTTGATCCCCAGGTCGGAGATCGTATCTTCCGAATGCTGCAAACTTTTGGCATTGTGAATGGGCAAGAATTAGAAGTCCGAACCAAATCAGGCGACGTTCGCATTTTGCGAGTCTCAGCCGAGGTGATTCAGATTGGCGAATTGCCCTGTATGTTAGCCATGACCTATGACATCACAAGCTGCAAACAGGCTGCTGAGCGCTTACGGCAGCAGGAGCGATTTTTCCGCAGTTTTTACGAAGGCATTGGTCTGTCTATCTTTATGGTTGATGTGCTAGAAAATGGTGAATTTCGCTCTGCTGGCATCAATCCTGCCCATGAACAAGTTATGGGGATTACCTCTGATGAACTGCGGGCAAAAGGCTATGAAGCGCTATTTCCGCCTGAGATGATTGCTGCCTGCTATAAGAACTATCGCGCTTGTATTAGTGCGGGCAAAACCATTGTTTATGAAGAATTTTTGCCATTTCAGGGAAAAGACCGGTGGTGGTTAACCATGCTCAGCCCGTTGCGAAATGAGCAGGAACAAATTTATCAAATTTTGG
>JAAUOQ010000384.1 GCA_012034795.1 Leptolyngbyaceae cyanobacterium CRU_2_3 | reverse complement strand
AGAGCTTTTCGATAACCTGCGGGGCGATCGTAACGTGAGCCAAGTGATTCTCGGTGAAGATGCGGCCATCGAATCTGTGTTGCGGCGATTCAAGCAGTAAATTTTTAGAGCGAGATTTTTTCCTGATATGAAAAAATCTCGCTACTTGAAACGCCGAATTTTGAAACGCCGAATTTGAAACGCAGGCATAAGGCGACCGCTAGACATAAGCAGTAAAGAAAATATTTCCGGACTTAAATGCCGGGCATTCGCTCCATTCTTTAGCCCTCTCAACATCAAGTTACCCATGAAAATCAATGAGCTTTTAAGCCGGTATGCAGCAGGGCAAAGGGATTTCAGGAACCTCAATCTGATGGCTGCCAACCTGAGAAACACAAACCTGAGCGGGGCTAACCTGAGCGGCGCTAACTTAACCAAAGCAAACTTGACCCGAACAAACCTGACTAGAGCTAACCTGACAGGAGCAGTCCTGTCAGGAGCAGATTTGACCGAGACAAACTTGACTCAGGCAAACCTGACAAATGCCAATTTAGGAGATGCTAACCTCAGTCTCGCAAATATTCGAGGAGCCATCATTCGGCAAATCAAGTTGGATGATGGTCTAAACGATTCCGTTGCCTTGAACAATGTGCCTTAAGGTGGTCAGAGTTTCAACACTAATCAAGCCACGTCTCTGCCCTTTCTGATTAGACATGCCCAAGGCAATCGGGCTACCGCGCTTTGGGTTACGGTAGAACCGAGGGGAGGCGTTAATGTAAGTCATTGAACTACCAATACCCAGAGAGAATTCTCGGCTTTCTTGATAGGACTCGGTCACCAAGCAATCGACATGTCCGCTGCTATGACGATTGATCCAGGCAATGGCTTCCTCTAAGCTGTTGACTGCTTTAAAGGCAATTGTCCGGTTCAAATAAGGCTGTGCCCACTCTACAGGTTGGGCTTCGTTAATGAAAGTCTCTGGGTACTCTGTACAAAGCGTTGCATCTCCGCGCAGGTGGTAGCCTTTTTCCTTTAAGGTATTCCAGAGTAGGAGTAAGGTTGCAGGATTGTGGCTGTGGTGAATTAAGACTTTTTCGATCGCATTGACTGGATCGGGAACGCTCTGATGGCTCTCTAAAATCATCCAGCGGGCAATATCTAGATTGCCAGAGGGCGACCAATAGAGATAGCAGTTGCCGATGGCGGTTTTGAGGACGGGGGAGGTAGCTTGTCGGACTACTTGTTGGACAAGGCTGGCTCGCCCATAGGGAATCACCAGATTAATATAGTTATCCTGTACTACCAGTTCCCGAATTTGATCCCCATGATCGGGCAATAGCATTTGCAGGCAGTTGTCTGGCAATCCTGCATCTTCAATGGCTAACTTCAGCGTTTCGGCAATCACCTGGTTGGAGTGGCTAGCTTCTGAACCACCGCGCAGGATCAAGCTGTTGGCGGTTCGGATGGAGAACCCAGCGGCGATCGCCCCCATTTCTGGAAAAGCTTCAAAAATAAAGGCAATTACTCCCAAAGGCGTCAACTGGCAGTAAGTCTGACAATGATCAAGCTGATAGGAAGGAATGTTAAGGACTTGCTGGATTGGATCTGACAGTTCTGCCAATCTTTGCAAAATCTGTATTGCAGTTTGCAACCGTTCTGGAGTTAGCTTTAGCCAATCAAGCACCAGTTCTGGAATAGCCATCTCTCGGCTAATTTCCAGATCAAGGGTATTAGCCTCTAAAATATCGTCTTGGCGCTCTATCAAGGACTCCGCCATTAAATGCAGCGCTCTACTGCGATCGGTTCCCCGCATCGTCGCCAGTTCTAGGGCAGCCTGGTCAGCCCGGTAAGCCATGTTTGTGATCAGTGAAGCGTTCAAGTCCGTCCTTGCATTGACTAACGTCTACAAGCCAGCCATAGCATCAAGACTAGCATCATCGATAGAACCAATGCTGCGATCACTCGAAAGGTAACACTGGAACTAAGAGGAGATTGCAAAGTGGTGAGCAGCAGTAGGAAGATTAACCCAAAGATGATAAACAGGGTTAGGGGAAAATAGCCCCGCCCTAAGCTAGCGTGAGCAATGTTCCACTGGTGCCCTGTCCAGCGCCAAGCTCGCTTATAGGGATAGTTAGTGGATAGTTGCTCAATCACATATCCATTGTCTTGAACTACAAAAATTTGCTGACAGCGATTGCATCCAAAAGCTTCTGTCAAAACGATCGGGTTAAGACGCCCTCGACGGCGGCAGGGACAAGGATAGTCACTATTGGGGTCAATTTTTTGAATTTTCGGATGTTGCACAGGTAACAGGGATACAAGTGAATAGCTTACAAGCGAATACCTAAAACCTAGAGACATGAGTGGCAATAACTCAAGTCTATCTGACTCACCCCTTCAACAGGAATAGCTTAAACTTATACAGACTCACGAGTACTACCTAATCAGTACTACTAAGGATTGTGGATTAATGAATCTGCACACTCTCTTTGCTGCACGGCTTAGGGCTGTATGGGACTGGGAATGTCAAGCTCCTACTTCAAATACTGCATTTGATTAAATGTCACGTTTCTATCTCACTAATGTAGAGCATCGGCTTTGGGTGCTGGCTCAACTCTAATCGTTTGATTTACCCTAGCGATTTAGCCTGGCGATCGGCTAAGTGGCTCAATTATCTTAAGGTAGCTTCCCCTCACCTGAATCTAAGCTTGGTGCTTATCCTCTTCAATCTAGCTCAAACCTGGTTTTCAGGGGTAATCGTTAACACTCTCTTTAACGAAGTGAGAAGTGACCTCGAAAATATCTAAATGTGGCTAGGGAAGCCAAGATCAGAGGTAGCTGCTTTTCTCCGCATTTCTTCAGCAATAGCTATGTTATTTTAAGCTCCTCGCTTAGCTAATACGATTTTGGTCAGCATTATACCAAAGGCAAAACTGTGAGGGACTGAACGGCATCAAGAATTTTATCGGTTAATTAAGAGGCATCTCGGCGCACAACTTTGAGACAGAAACCCTCATCGGCGGATGGTGGCTGAAAAAAGCTAGTTACATGACGGAAAACATCTTCTGTATCAAACTGTTCCCGCTCTGGATTGGTTTTTCTCCGTCTTGTAATGCCTTCTAGGCAGGTTTTGTCATCAACATCAAGGTATATCAACTTATGAGGTATGCCTTCAGATAAAAAGATATCTTTAAACCATCTTCTTTGATTGATTGTGTTTGCTGGGAAGTCCATGACTACCGAAAGTCCACAGTTAAGTAGATTGCTGATATGAGACTCTAACAAGGGTTTGAGCCGCCTTGAGTATTTTAAGTAATCATCAAAATTCTGTATTTCTTCAGGATAAATAGTTGATAACCATTGATCTTCTGACAATAAGATGGCGTTTATTTCTTTAGACATCTTATGGGCTAGTGTAGATTTACCAGACCCCATTTTTCCACAAAAGAATATTAAAGTTCCCTTCGGATTCATTCCTTTCTCCTCTGCGTTACTTAAAAATGCCTAATAGGTAGCCTTGCGTTGTCCAGGTTTGGGGACGCAGTCCCCAGGAGGAGGAAACGCTCTCTCCCCCCATTTTCACAAATCATTTGAACTGCGTGTACAAATTTTCTAGCGTGATTTCTGGTCAAGAGTAGTTGCGGTGTACGCAACTACTCTTATTCTTAAAATACTTGCCTGAAAAAGATCTTAGGCGATCGCTTTTCAAAGTGGACTAAATTTGGACTAAATTTCACTCGCTTTTTTAGGCGCAGATGCCGCAGCTAGTTCTATGACTTGCTCAACCTGCCCCCGCGTGACCATCAAACTTGTCACCGCTCGCACTGAATGTTCCCCCACTGCCAAAACCGCCACCCCTTTTTCCGCCAGCCGATCAACCCACAGTTGGGCAGTGGTGTCCGGCGTATGAAACACCACAATATTCGTCTGTACATCTGTCGGATTGATTTCAATACCCTCAATTTGGCTCAGCCCTACCGCCAAAATCTGAGCGTTGTCATGATCTTCTACCAGTCGATCGCGCTGGTATTTCAACCCATACAGTGCTCCGGCTGCCATCATGCCCGCCTGCCGCATTCCCCCACCAAACATCTTGCGGAACCGGCGTGCTCTTGCCATCAAGTCCTTTGTTCCCACCAATGCCGACCCGATAGGCGCACCCAGTCCCTTTGAGAAACACACGCTCACCGTATCAAACGGCTTTGCATACTCCGCCTCCGAGATGCCCGTCGTCACACAAGCATTCCAAAATCTTGCCCCATCTAAGTGCAGTTTTAAATCCTGCTCGCAACACACTTGGGCGATCGCCCCCATTTCCCGTTAGTGGAAAGATCCTCCCTCCACCCCGATTGTGCGTATTCTCCAGACACACCAGCCGGGTCTTCGGAAAATGCGAATCACTTGGACGCAAAACCCGCCGCAGATCTGCCGCCGTAAATATGCCGCGATCGCCCTTCACCAACCGACACATTATCCCTGACAGCGCTGCCGGTGCGCCCCCCTCATAGTAATA
>JAAUOQ010000383.1 GCA_012034795.1 Leptolyngbyaceae cyanobacterium CRU_2_3 | reverse complement strand
ATTGAGTATTAGCCCCAGTAGTCGCATTTTAGCAAGTGGCAGTCGGGATAAAACAATTAAGCTCTGGCGACTGGACAGTGGTGAACTGCTGCATACATTTGAGGGGCGATCGCTTTGGTCAAATACTGGACATCAGGATCGCATTAGTGCCCTAGCGTTTAGCCGCGATGGCCGAATGTTGATCAGCAGCAGCCATGATGGCACTGTAAAACTGTGGGATCTGTCTGATCAAGCTCTGCTGAGTACCCTACCTGGTCATGGCTGGGACGTTTCGGCGATCGCCCTTGACCTAGAAAGCGATCTGCTAGCTAGCGGAGGGAGCGACGGTAGCATTCAACTCTGGGATGCTGCAACGGATCAATTGCTGGCAAACTTGACCCAGCATCAAGATCGTGTCAGTGCTCTAGTGATTGATCCACAGCATAATGTGCTGGTTAGCGGCAGCTATGACAAAACCATTTGCTTCTGGAACCTCAGCACCGATCAGGTGATTCATGTTTTGAAGGGGCATGTCGATCGGGTGAGTGCTCTGTCCTTGACGCCTGACGGAGCGATCTTAATTAGCGGCAGTTGGGATAAAACCATCAAATTTTGGGATGTTCAGCACCAGGAGCAGCTACGAGTCTTCTCAGCGCACCGCGATCGCATCAACTGCCTGGCTATGCATCCTACAGGTCAACTCTTCGCCAGCGGTAGCGAAGATAGCACGATTAAGATCTGGGACTTAAAGATTGGGGATTTACAGGGCAGCGATCGAACCGCCTTTGCAGACAACCGCCTTTGCATTCTGCGACATGCTTGGGGTGTTAATGCGATCGCCTTTAGTGGAGACGGACAATGGCTAGTGAGTGGGAGTGCCGATGAAACGATTAAAATCTGGCAGACTGCGTAGCCTGACTTTGAAAGTGGGCTTAACCAGAAATTAGGCTAAAGTAAGCTTGATTTTTATACCGAAAGTCTATAGAAATTAGTTTCTAATCTCTGAAATAGGCAAATTCAACCTAAAATGAACCATTATGAACCTTTCGTAATAGAGAGTATCATGCTAGGCTTAGCAGAAGATAAAGGAGTTTGATCGGGCTGCACTGTTGCTGCTCCACTGTTTAGGAATTGCACTAACAATTGATCTTTAAAATTCTCCACCTAGGGCGCTTGTCATTACAATTGCGACAAAATTCGCAAAACGCTCCCAGATATAAGATTTTCAATCTGTCAAGTCTACGTAGTGGTTCTGTAAAAGCGGAATATTTCGCTTTGGGTTCTACGTAAACAGGCTTTAAAGCTTCACATGGATGGCTCTCTTATGGGCTAAGCGTTGCACTTATAAAGTCTTGCACTGGAGGTAGATCTAAAGCGATCGCACCAATTTTCTCGTTTTGCAATAGCCACATCTTTCCCTGAGCGTCTGTGTTCCTCTCTCGATTGACTAGCTGTGAGTCTAAGGGCCATTCATGTCAAGGCATCCTCATTCATTTCATCGATCTGACGAAATTGTCTACACTCCTGAAAGCCGTCTGCGTCATCCCCTGCGACTATTCAAAGAGATGGGGCGTGACCTATTAGCCTCTCGTGAGTTAGCCTGGCGGTTGCTGGTTCGAGATATTAATACGCAATATCGGCAGTCGTTGCTGGGAGTTTTCTGGGCGTTTGTGCCCCCGATTGCTGCTGCGGTAGGGCTAACGTTGGCCAGCAGTGCCAAAGTGCTCAATGTTGGTGCTACAGATATTCCCTACCCTGCTTATGTCATGTTTAGCATGGCTCTGTGGCAAACCTTTACAGAGTCGGTTACGGGACCCATTCAGTCCGTTGCGGCTGCCAAGCCCATGCTGGCGAAAATTAATTTTCCGCGAGAGGCAATCATACTAGCGCAACTGGGCCAAGTTGGCTTTAACTTTGGCATTAAATTGCTGCTGATTATAGGATTGTTTCTTTGGTTTAAGATTCCGTTTGTTTGGACGGTTTTTCTGGCTCCCGTCGCATTGCTCCATCTAATTGCTCTGGGAACAGCAGTCGGTTTGCTTTTGGCTCCCGTCGCTGCCCTGTACGAAGATGTAGCACGGGGGCTAACGTTAGTGATGGGAGTTTGGTTATTTATTACCCCTGTGATTTATCCGCTTCCTCAATCAGGTGGGTTTGCTATGCTGGTTCGGCTGAATCCGGCTACACCTTTGTTATCGGCGGTGCGGGAATTGGCAACGCTAGGGGCGATCGCTGATCCGCATAGCTTTTGGCTGGCAAGCTTGCTAGCAGGCATGGGGTTGATGCTAGCTTGGTTGGTGTATCGGGTAGCGATGCCTTTTGTGATTGAGCGGATGAGTGCCTGATGAAAAACCTTGATATTGGTTTGTCGAACGGCTCAAAGCCCCTATCCGAGAATATAGTTCTCTCGGTTGAAGGGGTTTCTAAGAAGTTTGCAGAAGCTTAAAGCGATCGCTGTTTTACGGCATTCAAGACATTTCTTCAGAATTGACAGGTAGGCGGCAATCCGCGCACCTCCGAACTCAGGAATTCTGGGCCCTCAAAGATGTGAGTTTCCAATTGGGGCAAGGACAAGCGCTGGGACTCGTAGGAGCCAACGGGAGTGGAAAAACGACCCTGCTCCGCATCATCAGCGGCTTGATTAAGCTAGATACCGGTACAATTCGAGCGAGGGGAAGAATTGCGCCTCTCATTGCGTTGGGCGCGGGATTTAGCCCAATTTTGACCGGACGTGAAAATATTTATGCCAACATGTCAATTTTGGGCTTAAGCACGCAGGAAATTGACGGTCGCTTTGATGAGGTTGTAGCGTTTGCTGAAATTGGTGAAGCGATCGATGCGCCTGTGCAGAGCTATAGCTCAGGAATGGCGGCTCGTTTGGGGTTTGCCTGTGCCATTCACACTGATCCTGACATTCTTTTGATCGATGAAGTGTTAGCGGTGGGGGATGTGCGGTTTCGTTCTAAATGTGAGCGAAAACTGTCAGAATTGCTGCAAAAAGGCACTTCGTTTGTATTAGTTAGTCACTATTTTCAAGGCATTTTAAACATCTGTGAGACTGCGGTGTATTTGTCTAAAGGCGAGGTGGCTGCTGTTGGAGATGCCCGCTCTATCATGGATCAATATGAGCAGGACTTGTTTTCTATCAAACAAGTTGATAAAACCCTAATTCCATTCAATCTGCCAGAAAAATCTTTGATGGAAAGTACTGGGGCTGATATTGTCTCTATTTACTTCAAAGATGCTGCAGGAAACCTGCTAACGTCCTTAATCAGTAGTGAACCTACCTACTTTTGTGTCAAGTGTAAGACCCATCGAAAAATTGACAAGATTAGCCTTTTCCTGGCAGTATATCAACCTGCCAGAGATAATAGTTTAATGCTTCATATCAGTAGCGCTTATGACAGCAAAGTGTTTGAAGTTGCTCCTGGTGAATATGAGCTTTCTGCCTATTTGCCCCACCTTGGACTACTGCCTAGTACCTATACATTGAGCGCGTATGTCAAAGATGGTTCGCTTTATGTCCTAGATGCTTATGAAGGATATAAGTTTGTTGTGGAAGGTAAGGACAACCTGAACCGAGGATTTTACTATCAACCTCGAACGTGGGAATGCAACTCGATTCATAATTCATTTCAATCCTCTGAATAAGCAATCAGCTTTGAATCAAATTTTGAATAAATAGAGTTTTCTATAGAAGCTAACTGACCCTGTTGTATTGGCGATTTCGGTATGAATGACTTAATCCCCATCGTTAGTGTGGTGATGTCTGTCTACAATAATGCGCGCTACTTGCCAGCCGCCTTGGACAGCATTTTGAACCAAACGTTTAAAGACTTTCGCTTTTTGTTGGTGGATGATGGCTCAACAGATGATTCACGTTCTATTGTGCAAACCTACGCTGCCAAAGATACGAGAATTCAGTTAATTGAACGCAGCAATCCTCAAGAAAATTGGGGTTTGGCGCGATCGCTCAATCAACTCCTCTCGCAGGCTACCGGCGAATTCATTGCCCGGATGGATGCCGACGATATCTCCCTGCCAGATCGGTTTGCCCGACAAGTTGAATTTCTTCGTCAGCATTCGGAAGTGGTCTGTGTTGGTAGTTCTCTGAATTGGATTGATGAAAAAGGTCGCTTTGTGGGGCATTGTACAATGCCAGAGCACAACGAAGAGATTCAGACATTGTTATTAGGTGGAGTTTCCATGCTGCACCATCCTTGTACGATGTTTCGACGGATACCTGTAATCCAGTTAGGGGGCTACAACGAATCTATGATTGCCTCCTCTGATTTGGATTTGTGGCTGCGTCTGGGAGAAGTGGGTAAACTGGCAAATTTGCCAGAAACCCTCTTGCTCTATCGTTTGCACTCTCAATCTATTACCAATGCCAAGCAAGCTCGTCAGAGTTACGATGCCCACGAGGCCTGCAAACGCGCTTGGCAAAGGCGAGGTATACAAGGGAGAGTTCGTCCGTAAGCCAGCCAACCATTTGAAGCAGTATGACTTTTGGCTGC
>JAAUOQ010000382.1 GCA_012034795.1 Leptolyngbyaceae cyanobacterium CRU_2_3 | reverse complement strand
GTCTGACAAAGGCGAAATATATGTGTGCTTGTTTGCTATCCCGCCGTTTGAAATTCAGGCTAAAGCTATTGCAGCCACCTCCCCTACTACCACACAACTGCCTCAGACCTCACTGAGGTGCAGGCTGAGGCGCAGGCTGAATCACAGCCCCAAGTGCAATCCCAGGAAACATCCCAGGAACAACCTCAAGCGCAAACTATAATCGCTTCGCACGCAGAGCTTGAGCAGGCATTGTTAGATATTCTGAGAGCTTTAGCAGAAAAATCGGACAATAAACCGATTCCCATTGCTGAGCTACAGACGCGCTTTCACAATCAGCATGGTCAGACCATTAAGCAGGTTTTTCAATCTTTGAGTATCACGCTACGCTACATCACTTTTTTAGAATCATGCCGTGCCTTCAAGCTAGAAAAAGTTGAGAAGGGATGGCTCATTTCATTGGCAAAAGTTTGACAGCCTCAAAATGCTATTTAATTACCTCTTAATTACCTCTTAATCGCCTAGGGGGAATTGCCTAGGGATAAAGGCTAAGCTTTGGCAAGCCTAGTGTTTCATCCCACCCCATCATGAGATTGAGACACTGGATTGCTTGACTAGCCTGTCCCTTCATGAGGTTATCGATCGCCGCCATGACAATGATGCGATCGGTGCGTGGATCAACCTCAATGCCAATCATGCAGAGGTTAGTACCTGTAACCCACTTTGTTTGGGGATAAACACCGCTCGGCAGAATTTTTACCCAGGGCGATGAACGATAGAATGCCTGAAAAATGGTGAGCATATCGTCTCTCACCAGCCCTGGATCGCGGAGTGTGGCATACACGGTTGACAAAATCCCTCTCACCATCGGGATCAAGTGGGGGGTAAACTGAATCATGACCTCATGCCCTGCCAATTCGCTGCATACCTGCTCAATTTCGGGGGGTGTGACGATGCCGAGCCACGTTGTAAGCTCCAATCGACTGATCGGCTTCTGCCAGTAACATATTGACCGCGGCCTTGCGTCCCCCACCCGATGTGCCTGTCTTAGAGTCAATGATGGCGCTCTCTGCGATAATTAAACCTTGCTTGAGTAGCGGCGATAGCGCCAGCAACCCGGCTGTGCAGTGGCAGCCTGGACAGCCAATAAGCTGGGCCTCAGCAATTCGCTCACGGTATAACTCTGGCAATCCATACACTGCCGTTTCAGCCACGTCTCGATCCTGGCGCTCTTTGCCATACCAGGCTTCGTAGATGGAGAGATCGCTAAAGCGGTAGTCTGCTGAGAGATCTAGCACCTTACAGCCTTTGGCAAGTAGGGTTGGAGCCATATCACAGGCTAAGCCATTGGGCACAGCCAGGAAAACAGCCTGACAGCGATCGCCAATTTGCTCTAGATCGATCGCCTCAATCATCAGCCCATTGTGATGGCTGAGATGGGGATAGAGATCGGAAAAGAGCTTTCCGGCACTGCTATCGCCACCCAAATAGGCTAACTCTAAATTGGGGTGATCTTGCAACAGGCGAACTAGTTGTACTCCTCCATAGCCTGAAGCACCCACAATCCCTACTGGCACACGTCCTGAATCGCCCATGATGGCTTAACACTCCAAGGTTTAGTAGAAATACAATAAGGTAACTCGTTTATTGAGTCTATATAGCCCTGCATTCTAGTCTGAAGTTTCGTATTCTGTGGGTAGCGTTTGATGCGACTGCTTAAAAGCAGCTACAGATATCAACCTGAACCCCTCATCTCTTCCTCAGGTCTAGAGACGCTAGGATCTATCTAGAATGCTTTGGAAAAGTTTATACATCTTGCCAAATATTTGGACTTGAATCCTGTGGAACCGCTGCAACCTATAGACACTGCTGCTTATCTCTCCAATTTAGAGTTTCAATTTGACTCGATCGACTCTGCCCTGGCTGACTTGAAGGCAGGGCGATCAATCGTGGTGGTAGATGACGAAAACCGCGAAAATGAGGGCGACGTCATCTGCGCCGCCCAGTTTGCCACACCCGACATGATTAATTTCATGGCAGTCGAAGCTCGCGGACTGATTTGTCTGGCAATGACGGGCGATCGTTTGGATGAGCTTGATCTACCGCTGATGGTCAGCAGTAAGAGCTTTGAAGATAGTAACGAACAAACCGCCTTTACAGTCAGTATTGACGGAGCCTATCACTTAGGTGTGGGAACTGGCATCTCAGCCGACGATCGGGCCCGGACCATTCAAATTGCTATCAACTCTAACAGCAAGCCCAACGATCTGCGACGTCCGGGTCACATTTTTCCGTTGCGCGCCAAGGAGGGTGGCGTTTTGAAAAGAGCAGGACACACCGAAGCAGGCGTAGACTTGGCTCGTATGGCGGGCTTGTATCCAGCAGGAGTCATTTGTGAAATCCAAAATCCTGATGGTTCAATGGCACGCTTGCCAGAACTGATGGAGTACTCCCAGCAGCATCGTCTCAAAATTATTAGTATTGCCGATCTAATCAGCTATCGGCTTCAGCACGAACGATTTGTTCAACGAGAGGCGATCGCCCAACTGCCTAGCCAATTTGGGCAGTTCCAGGTGTATGCCTATCGAAATCTGCTCGATCATTCTGAGCATTTGGCAATTGTGAAAGGGGATTTAGCCGCCTTCAAAGACCAGTCTGTCATGGTGCGAGTCCATTCGGAATGTCTGACCGGAGATGCGTTAGGGTCGCTGCGCTGCGATTGCCGACTGCAACTTCAGGCAGCCCTGAAAATGATTGAGAATGCGGGACATGGCGTTGTGGTCTATCTCCGTCAAGAGGGGCGAGGAATTGGGCTAATCAATAAGCTCAAAGCCTATTCTTTGCAGGACATGGGACTGGATACGGTAGAAGCGAATGAGCGGCTAGGTTTTCCTGCCGATCAACGCAATTACGGTGTTGGTGCTCAAATCCTCAACGATTTGGGTGTGCAGAAGTTTTGCTTAATTACTAACAATCCTCGCAAGATTGCCGGATTAAAAGGTTACGGACTGGAAATGGTTGATCGGGTGCCTTTACTGATTGAAGCCACCTCTTACAATGCGGATTACCTGGCAACTAAAGCTGAAAAATTGGGTCATTTACTCCTACAAACCTATCTGGTAACGGTGGCAATTCAGTGGCGGCCGGAAAACCAAAGGCTGGAGGCAATTGATGGTGGACAAGACTCTCATCTATCCCCGATTTCTGTGACCGAGCGGTACGAGCGTTTGGAAAAATTCGGCATTTGGCAAAAGCTCAGCATCTGCTGCTGCAAGAAGAAGCCCGACCTCTAGCCACTGCCCTGTTTAGTAAAGCCGCGCTAATTTTTCATCTGGGATTTGATCAGTCCGGGGTGACGGCGGCCAATTGGTATCAAAATCCAGAGCATCCCTGTGTGGCGGCGATCGCTCAAATTCTGGATACTCTCGCGGGTTGGGCAGCCATAGAGCAACTAGAGTTTCTGATTTCAGCAGGCGGCGATCCGTTGGCTAATTTACAAGTTCAGCTTGATCGACAGATCTATAAGCTTGATTCGGCGGCAAGCGATCGGGTTAGCCCTTCAGAGGTTTGTAGCCGCTTAGCTACTCAGCGCATCTATGTGTTTTCCAGTCATACTTCAGGAGATTAAACCCAGAGATTCAGGTGAGAACTAAACAATATTAATCACTCCAGTTGCATCGCTTGGATTGACAAGCTTTGGTAAAACGCAATCGAATTGACTTAATATTGTGCAAAGTTGACCATCCAATGCTGATTCCTACCTAGAAAGACAAGCTTAGAGGCTTGCTCGATCCAACCTAACCCGCCCGAACCGAGTCTAAACCAAGTCCAACTTTTTCAGTGTGAGGAGTTTGAACGCATGACATTTCACGGTTGCTCTGCTGGAACCACCAGCAAATTTTGCTTGTTTTCACTTCAACAGTGGATGCGGCTGATGGTACAACAGAGTAAAAAAGCAGGGGGACTCACCCTAGTGCTGTGGCTACTGGCGATCGCTCCGGCTAGGGCGGAGCAACTAACTTTGCGAGTGGCGATCGAGCGAGATGTGAGCCAGGTCAAAATTGGTAGCTCAACGGATGCTGTCTTGACCGATGGTACCGGGCAAGCCCTTGCTCCCATTCCAGCGATGAATGCTGTGATGGCAGAAGCAAAAGCCGGGCGTGTAGCGGTGAACCAACTTCAGATTAGCCAGGCTTGTATCAAACCGAGTGGCGATGGCTATGTGTTCATTAGCAATCGCTGGTATCGAGGCACAACCTGTGTGCTGCCCACAGAGGGTGGACTCACCGCTGTCAACTACGTCGATTTAGAACACTATCTTTACAGCGTTGTAGGCAGTGAAATGCCGACTAGTTGGAGCCTAGAAGCCCTCAAAGCCCAGGCTGTTGCTGCCCGTTCTTATGTGCTTTATCAGCGGCAATCCAGCGCCAATGCCGTCTTTGATGTAGGCAACACAACAGCATGGCAAGTATATGGTGGGTTAGACAAAGAAGCTGCTAGTACTCGCGCTGCCGTAGACAAT
>JAAUOQ010000381.1 GCA_012034795.1 Leptolyngbyaceae cyanobacterium CRU_2_3 | reverse complement strand
GACAAACGGCTATGGCGCAGGGCAATCAACCGTCGGTGACAGGAAACCAGATCCGAGTTCCATTGTTCTCTCGGCGGAAAACTGCGACGCGAGTCTGGGTCGAGTGCTCCCTCTAGCCCCACTTCATCACCATAGTAAACACTGGGCGCACCAGGGAAGGTAAACATCAGCAGGTTAGCCAGTTTAACAGTATCAATATCGCCCCCCGCGATCGTCAATAGTCTGGCCGTATCGTGGCTAGCCAGCAAATTCAGTTGGGCAAGCTGGATCTCCCAGGGATAGGCATGCAGCAAAAGCTGCATCTTAATGGCATATTCAGTGGCATCAATGGCTGGATAGGCATCATAATCCCGATCATTCACCTGCTCTGGAAGCAGATGCTTCCCACCTGTAAAGGCGATCGTGGCTCCTGCAAACAGATAGTTCAACACCCCATCAAACTGGGTGCCATCTAGCCATTTGCGCCCGTCTCGCCAGACTTCTCCCACAATGTAGGCATGGGGATTGATGGCTTTAACGCGATCGCGAAACTCTTGCCAAAAGCCGGGTTGATCAATACAAAACGGCACATCTAAGCGCCAGCCGTCAATGCCCACCCGAATCCAATGTTCGGCAATTTGCATTATGTATTCGCGCACGGCTGGATGGGCATGGTTGAATTCAGGCAAAGCCCGATTGTTACACCAACCCTGGTAGTTGGCGGGCGATCGCCATCATAGGCAGAGAGGGGCCAACCCTCCACCTTAAACCAATCGAGCCAGGGCGAGTCTGGCCCATTCTCTAAAATGTCATTGAAAAAGAAAAACCCTCGCCCAACATGGTTGAAAACGCCATCCAAAACTACTTTCATGCCGCGCCAGTGGGCAGCTTCCAAGAGTCGGTATAGCGCTTCATTCCCTCCCAAGAGGGGATCAACCTGGTAGTAGTCGTGCGTGTGATAGCGGTGATTGCAGGTCGATTGAAAAATAGGCGTGAAGTAAATGGCATTAAATCCTAAGTCTTGGATGTAATCGAGTTGTTCGATTACGCCCCATAGATTGCCCCCTTTGTAGCCTTGTAGTGTCGGCGCAGCCTGCCAATCTTCCAAAGGCACAGACTTCAGGAGTGGCGATGGATGCCCCCCCTTAGCAAAGCGGTCAGGAAAAATCTGGTAGAAAACAGCGTGTTTAACCCAGTCTGGCGTGTGAGTCGGCATGGATTCTGTTCAAGGTTACGGAAAAGATCTTACCCTTGAACCGCCGAAAAGCAAGTTCCTGATTTTACGATCTGTTTTGGAAAAAGCTCTGTTTGTGCTTCCAATTCAGATAGGTTTTTAATGGATTAGCCATTTTTTAAGAACTCAAACAAGCAGATTGATAGCATAAATTAGAAGGTCGCAAACTCACTAGTTTTAGACTTTTTCAACTCAGCCAAAAACCTAGCTAGAACCTATCTAAAGAAATAGCTAATCAGATTAAGCTAGACTCTTTCTCAAGAGACTTGTATATCTCTTCAGACTATAGTATTGGAACTATAGTTTAGGATTTCATTGACAGCCGTTTTTGAGATGACACTCTCCTAGTCTTTCCAGAGTTACATCAACCTTTTAGCTCACAGAAATACCCATTAAAAATTATATTGATCAGCGAGAGATTGAGGTTAATCACCTACGTTTAAACCCTTTCACGAAAACTTCTTCAATAAGTTCCCGGATTTGTGACAGTTCAGGAAGCGCACGTTTTTAGGGCAGACCCCTTTTGCCGACGCTATAACAGGAATAACAGAGTTGAATGTCTCTCACTCAAGTGATGATTTCCTAAGATGTTGTCCTAAAAAACCGACTTTGACCTCACATCAGCCTACCGATTTTGACCCTCAATTTAGCAGTTTACAGATTAACCAAAGTTCGATTTACGCCACCAGATAGAGTCCAAATTTTTCTGACGGTTTATGGCTTAAATCTGTCTTCTTCTAACTAGCACTGATGACTCAAAACCAACGCTGAAGTCTTGGGAAGATGCTCCCTTAGAAATCCTCCACTTTGTAGTTTGAGCGCGATCGCTCTCCAGCACAAAACTCTGAACTTCACCACTCAATCGCAAATTATTTCTACGACGCAAGAAGGAATATCAAGATGAAATTCTCCAAAAAATCCGCTGCAATTTTCTCTGCTTTGTCTGCTCTGATTGTTTCTCCCTTTGTCATGGCAGGCTCAGCTTCGGCTCAATCCTTCCAGCCCAATGGCATGTCGGGTAGCTACCTCGGTGGTGGTGTTTCGGTGGGTGTCAGTGATGACGCAGTAGTCGGCGGTAATGTTCAAGTCCGGCTCAACTCTTCTGAAGCTCCTATCTCACTGCGGGGTGCAGCTCTAATCAGTGGCAACAGCACCGCGATTGTGCCTACGCTGACCTATGATGCAGCGATCGCTCCCAACACCAACCTCTACGCAGGTGCAGGCTATTCACTTGTTACCGATAAAGGATTTAACTCGCCCTTGGGAGACAAAGATTCTGTCGTTCTAACCGCAGGACTGGAAACAGCGGTTCAACGTCACATCACCCTCTATGGCGATGTCAAAGTCGGTTTGGATGCTTTTGAAAATAGCAACGATGCGGCTGTTTCGGCTCAGCTCGGCGCTGCCTACAGATTCTAGGCACAAGGGCTTTGCTCCACTGCCCTGTAACTTCTGAACCTTAAACTGAGTGTGACCTAAAAACTAAGCGTGACCTAAAAACTAAGTGTGACCTAGTCATGGGGATGTTCTAATAGAACATCCCCATTTACTGATTGACCCCAGAGCGATCGCTCCTCTCATCAGGAGAACTAACCTGAAGGGGCGATCGCTTCGCCTGATCAAGAAAAATACGCATCCTCAAGCCACAGTCCTAAAATAAGAAATAGTTAAGGTACCTCCTGATTAGCTAAATTACTAATTGCCCTGCCGCTAAAAATAAGATCTTATGTTTGATGCTCTCTCTGATCGCCTGGAATCTGCCTGGAAAACCCTGCGGGGACAAAACAAAATCTCAGAAACCAACGTCCAAGAAGCGCTGAGAGAAGTGCGTCGAGCTTTGTTAGAAGCCGATGTCAATCTGCAAGTGGTCAAAGATTTTGTCGCAGATGTTCAGACG
Source organism: Leptolyngbyaceae cyanobacterium CRU_2_3 (assembly GCA_012034795.1). Classification (GTDB taxonomy): domain Bacteria; phylum Cyanobacteriota; class Cyanobacteriia; order Elainellales; family Elainellaceae; genus Drouetiella. The sequence continues at coordinate 1,393 of JAAUOQ010000381.1, read as the reverse complement.
ACAGCCTTGGGAGCAGACGTGATTTCGGGTGTCAATCCCAGCCAACAATTTGTCAAAATTGTCTACGACGAGTTGGTCGCTGTCATGGGGGATACCAATGTTCCCCTTGCCCAAGCCAATACTGCACCTACAATTGTGCTAATGGCCGGTTTGCAGGGAACCGGCAAAACCACTGCTACTGCTAAATTAGCCCTGCATTTGCGGAAACTGGGGCGCAGTACGCTGTTGGTAGCTACAGATGTCTATCGTCCAGCCGCGATCGATCAACTCGTGACCTTGGGTAAGCAAATTAGCGTTCCTGTGTTTGAAATGGGCAGTGATGCCAACCCCGTTGAGATTGCCCGACAGGGGATCGCTAAAGGCATTGCCGACGGGGTTGATACGGTCATCATTGATACGGCAGGTCGTTTGCAAATCGACCAGTCCATGATGACTGAGTTGTCCAATATTAAAAACACAGTACAGCCGCACGAAGTTTTGCTGGTAGTGGATGCCATGACCGGACAAGAAGCGGCCAACCTCACCCGCACATTTCACGAGCAAATTGGCATTACAGGAGCCATCCTCACCAAAATGGATGGGGATACTCGCGGTGGTGCAGCACTTTCGGTGCGTCGCATCTCTGGACAACCCATTAAATTTATTGGAGTTGGCGAAAAAGTAGAGGCACTGCAACCTTTCTACCCCGATCGCATGGCATCCCGAATTTTGGGCATGGGCGATGTCCTGACGCTGGTCGAAAAAGCTCAGGAAGAAGTCGATATGGCTCAGGCGGAAGAGCTACAAGAAAAAATTCTGACCGCAAAATTTGACTTTACCGACTTTCTTAAACAAACTCGCCTGATGAAAACATGGGATCACTGGCAGGTATTGTCAAACTGATCCCCGGTATGGGCGGCAAAATCTCTAACGAACAGCTTCAGCAAGGCGAAAATCAACTTAAGCGTGCCGAAGCTATGATTAATTCCATGACTGTCCAGGAACGCCGCAATCCTGACTTACTTTCTAGTTCACCGAGCCGTCGCAAGCGCATTGCCAAAGGTGCAGGCTACGGGCTGGATGAGGTGAGTAAACTAGTATCCGACTTCCAGAAAATGCGTACACTGATGCAGCAAATGGGGCAAGGGAACTTTCCCGGCATGGGGGGTATGCCGGGTCTGGGGGATATGTTTGGGGGTGCTCCCCCTATGGGCGGTGGGCGCGGCAGCAATGCACAAGCACCAGGATGGCGCGGCTATCAGGCTCCTTCAGCCAAGAAAAAAAAGAAAGAGAAGAAAAAGAAAGGCTTTGGATCGCTTTAGGAACAGAGATTAAACAAAATCCACACCTGGGGTGTAGGGCTATCCCTGCACCCCAATTCATTCAATTCCCGATCGCTACTACCTATTCCCCA
>JAAUOQ010000380.1 GCA_012034795.1 Leptolyngbyaceae cyanobacterium CRU_2_3 | reverse complement strand
GCTACCCTGAAGCAGGTGGTTTTGCGTTAAGGGCTAATATAGCCCTTTTCAATTGAATAGAGTACAGCTTATTTTTTGAAAGCCTCGCTCCGCGAGGCTTTTCAAAAAATACTTTTGGTTTTATCACAAGCGCGAAGCGCTATATCACAAGCGATTCATAGCCGATAGTGCTGATACACCTCGCTAGCTGCCCGGTGCAGCAGTGAATGACGATAGACGAGTGCTGCCATATCTTCGGCATAGCCGCCTCCAATTACGCAAGCAACGGGATAGCCTTGGAGATGCAAGTGCTTAAGGTTTGCATCTCTCGGCAAAAGACTCCCCGATCGCTCAATGCCAATTTGCCCAGGCGATCGCCCACATGCACATCTACTCCGGCATCGTACAGTACCAGATCGGGCTTTACTTGCGCCAGCAAATCGGGTAAGTATGCCGCTAAGGTTTGCAGATAAGTATCATCTTCCATGCCTTCTGCCAGCGGCACATCTAAGTCGCTTTTCTGCTTGGTGCCTGGAAAATTGACCTCGCAATGCATTGAGAAGGTAAACACGCTGGGGTCATCCTGAAAAATCAGGGCTGTACCATCGCCCTGATGCACATCTAAGTCAACAATGAGAATTTTTGAGCTAGCCCTAGCTTTTGGATGGTGCGGGCAGCGATCGCTAAATCATTAAAAATGCAAAATCCAGAGCCATAGCTGGGAAACGCATGGTGGGTGCCGCCTGCGGTATTGCAGGACAGTCCGTGCTGGAGTGCCAGTTGAGCCGTCAAAATTGTGCCACCCACTGCCACACAAGTACGATTGACCAGTGCCGGACTCCAGGGCAAGCCGATCCGACGCTGGGCTTTAGAGTCTAACGTGCCTTGGCAATAGGATTGCACATACTCTGGCGTATGCACCCACTCTATCCACTCGGTTGGAGGTGTTTTGGGGCTGCAAAACTGGGAGGCATCGGCTACACCGTCAGCCATCAGGGTTTCGTAAAGCAGCCGAAACTTTTGCATGGGGAACCGATGCTCGACTGGCAGGGGCACGCTGTAGTGGGGATGGTAGACAAAGGGGAGAGCCATTCATTTTGTATTACTACCATTGGGCAAATCAAAGGATAAGATCAACATGCGCCTTAAGTCTCGGACTCCGAAGCGATCATGGATATCCTCATTGTTGAAGATGAATCCGAAATTGCCCAACTGATTCAGCTCTATTTGGAAAAAGAAGCGTTTTAATTGTCGGATTTGTCGAGATGGGCTGACGGCAATGCAAATGTTTCAGGAATACCAACCTGATCTGATCATCCTGGATTTGATGATTCCTGGCATGGACGGATTAGAGGTTTGCACCCGCATTCGGCAAAAGCCAGGCAGCAAAGACCCCTATATTCTCATGCTGACAGCCAAAGGCGAGGAGATCGATCGCATCATTGGTCTTTCCACGGGTGCAGATGACTATATGGTGAAGCCGTTTAGTCCCCGCGAACTAGTGGCACGGGTGCGGGCGCTCTTGCGGCGAACCTTGCGTCAGGGTGGGCAAACTCGCGCCTTTCAGACCTCCCATTTCACGGCCGATGTTGATCAGCGAGTGGCTACTCGAAGTTTAGGCAACGGCGAAGTAGAACCCTTGGAGCTAACTACGCTGGAATTTGACTTGCTCACCACCTTCATGAGCTATCCAGGACGAGTTTGGAACCGCGCCCAGTTGATTGAAAAGCTTTGGGGCAGCGACTTTTTTGGAGATGAGCGGGTTGTAGATACTCACGTTGCCCGTCTGCGAAAGAAAATCGAACTTGATCCGGCCAATCCGGCTTTCCTGAAGACGGTGATTGGGGTAGGGTACAAGTTTGAAGATGTGGCCAGTTAGATTGATTAGATGTATCAAACTAGGCGTAATCTGTGGATATTTTCACAAAAGCTTATCAATATGCGGTTCTCAACTCTGGAGATTTAGGGGTTGCCCTGCAACAGCATGTTTTGCTAGTCCTGGTTCCTTTAGCCATTGGGCTGTTGGGAGGGTTGCCTCTAGGATTTTGGAGTTCCCGATCGCGCCTGGCCTCTATTGTATTCATTAACAGTTTCAACGCCTTACGAGTGATTCCTAGCTTGGCAGTCTTGTTTCTGGCAATTCCCTATTTTGGGCTGAGTTTTCAGTCGGCGGCGATCGCCCTCACCCTTTTAGTCATGCCGCCGATTCTGATTAATACTGATGTCGCATTTCGCAGTATTGATCCGCTGATTCGGGAAGCGGCCTTGGGCATGGGGATGAGTCCACCGCAAGTTTTGCGTCAGGTTGAGATACCGCTAGCTTTGCCAGTGGTGTTGGCTGGCATCAAGACAGCTTGGTAGAAGTAATTGCAAGTGCTACCCTCGCTGCATTCATTGGAGCAGGCGGGCTAGGAAGCTTTATTGTGCTGGGATTTTCGCTCAATGATAATGCTATTTTGCTCGTAGGGGCAATCCCAGTGGCAGTCTTGGCCTTGCTGGCTGAGCTTAGTCTGAGCGGGGTACAACGATGGGCACACCCCCCCCGGTAAAGCCACGCCGCCGTTTCACCGGATTTGCTGCCCATTCTAATGCCAACAGTGCTCCATTCAGGATAAATGCCAGAAGAGACACCAAGATGGTGCCTGCCCAAATCTTGTCGTAGCGTCCAGTTTGGGCAATGCCGTCAAATAGTAGGGTGCCTAGTCCGCCTGCACCAAACTTTGCCCCAATTGTGGCAATGGCGATCGCAACAATTGCAGCCACCCGGAGGCTAGCTAAAAAAAATCGGCAAAACCAAGGGCACCTGAGTTTGCCACCAGCGCTGCCAAAGATTCATTCCCATGCCTCTGGCAGCCTCTAAAATTGCGGGTGAAATAGAGTCTAATCCGACGACCAATCCTCGTACCAAAATGACCTGTGTATAGATCACCATAGCGACAATCACCGATTGCCGATTCAAGCCAAAAATAGGGACTAGCAAGATGATTAATGCCAGGCTGGGCACGGTATAAAGAATGCCTAATCCGCCTAAAATTGGCAAGTTTAACCAGTGATAGCGGGTGATCAGCAGGGCAATGGGCAGTGCTATCAAAACGGCAATTACCAAGGTAAGAGTCGTCATTTGCAGATGCTCTAAAAGCAACTCCCAAATTTTTCCAGGATTTTTGAGGATATAACTCATAAGTTTGAGAGCACTGTGGACTGAGATGAAGTACTAGCAAAAAATTCTAGATGGATCTCCTTGAGATTCCTATAGAGCCTTTAGCGATAGTTGACTTGCTGTGGCGCGATCGCCTGCAATTTCTCTCCTATTTCGGGTTCGGACATGTTCCGTTGTCGCTTAAGAAGATCTTGCTAGTTGTCTAAATTCTAGGACTGAAGCTGTATTGTAATTTACAGTCAGGTAGCGATGCTAGAGACTATTCATAGGCAATAGCGTTTCATCAGCGATCGCGTTTGCTGCCATGAATATGGATCTAGAACGCTAATTCTTAGAGGCTAGAGCGGGGTTCCATCTTGCAATTTCAGTCTTACGATCCGGGTGATTTCTATGACGAATTATTTATCGCCAAAGGACAACCTCGTCCTGAAGCAGCGCTGCTGATTGAACGGATCAACGCTCTTTCCATGGAAGAATTGCAGCAGCGGCGGCTAGCGGCTCAGAATGCCCTGTTCAAGCTGGGCGTGACCTTCAATGTCTATAGTGATAACCAAGGCACTGAACGGATTTTTCCCTTCGACATTATTCCCCGGATTCTGCCAGCCTCGGAGTGGGAACACCTCAACAAAGGGCTAAAACAAAGGATTCAAGCGCTTAATTTGTTCTTAGCCGACATTTACAGCGAGCAAAAGATTCTGACAGATGGGGTGATTCCCAGAGCATTAGTGGAATCAGCAACTGGATTTCTCAAGCCCTGTATAGGCTTAAAGCCCCCTCAAGGAATTTGGTGTCATATCACCGGCACAGATTTGGTACGCGATCGCGATGGGCAATGGTATGTGCTGGAAGACAATTTGCGCTGCCCGTCGGGGGTGTCGTACGTGCTGCAGAACCGGCAGCTCATGAAGCAGACGTTTCCGCAGCTGTTCGAGTTCTCGGCGATCCGGGCGGTGGACGACTACTGCAGTCGGCTGCTCGACGCGCTGCAGTATCTGCGTGACGAACACATGCGGACGCCGTCGGTGGCGCTGTTGTCGCCGGGCAGCTTGTAGTCGCGCTCGTCGGCATCGACCCCCGAGAAGCGGCGCGCGGAACGATCCTCAGGCCCAGCTCGCCGACGACGTCGCTTTCGACCGGTCCCGAGAACCCCATGGCGAGCAAGACCAAGCCGGCATCGAGCGCGCCCTCGCTGCCGGGCACGGGCTGCATTTGCTATCGACACGGACGTAGTGGAGCTTCTCGACCTTGCCTCCCGAGCCCGAGAAGCCCGTGGTCTGGATCGAGTATTCGGTCTTGGCGCCTTCGGCCTGGCTCGACGAGATCCTGAGCTTCAGCGGCCAGTGCGGCCATGACAGCTCCTTGTTCTCC